>JBFJZQ010000045.1:0-14544 GCA_041622015.1 Oleiphilaceae bacterium | reverse complement strand
TGTACTGTTAATGGTCGTAAAGTAAGTACCACGGTTAAACAAGTTGATCAGCCAAAGCAGGATACTACTAACGCTGAGTGATCTTCACGATGTTCAATTGAAGTTTAAAAAAGCCCACATATAAAGTTTATATGTGGGCTTTTTATTTAATTCCTGGAAAGACGATTTAAGAATTTTGGATCAGTGACTTCCAATCAAACGTTGGGTCGCCAAGTGCATGAAAATAAGGATTCAATAATGAATCTTTTTGGTTATAGTCAAGGCACACTAAGTCTTCATTAAGAATACTCCCCCCGGCACCATTTAATACTGCGTGTGCAGCCGCTGTATCCCATTCACTTGTTAAGGCTAATCTTGGATACCAGTGCGCACTGCCTTCTGCTATCGCGCAAATTTTCAAAGAGCTTCCCATACTGACTAATTTAAGAGACGCAAATTTCGGTTCAATGGTAGTCAATAGCGCATCTAAGGCTTCTGCGCCATGACGGCGGCTCCCAACAACAACTAAGTCTGAAGTAAAATCGACCTTACTGACGGAGAGTTCTTTTTGGCTATCCGCTGTTTCTTTTATGGCAAAGCAAGTGTTGGTGTCGGTATGATCTAAGCCGTAATAAATAACCCCCGTCACCGGCACATACACGATGCCTAATATCGCTTTACCATTTTCAATTAAGGCGATATTGACGGTGAATTCACCATTTTTATTGATAAACTCTTTCGTGCCATCTAGTGGGTCAACTAACCAATAACGCTGCCATTTTTTGCGGATGTCAAAATCTGGTAAGCCGCCTTCTTCAGATAATATAGGGTAGTTTACACTAAGCTTCTTTAGCCCTTCTTCGATAATAATATGCGCGGCATGATCCGCTTTGGTAACCGGTGAATCATCAGATTTATTTTCAACTTCGATTTCACCAGAGGCATGATAGACCTCTAAAATTGCGTTTCCTGCCGTTTTCACGATTGCTTTTAACGAAGGAATGAAAGCTTCCAGCTCTGACATATTCTGCCCTATTTATTTAAGTGGATATTGAAATTTCTTAGCAAAAAAGCTGGCATTGTACGGAGACTGCCTAGAGAGGTAAAATACCGTAGTTTCATTGCTAAATTTTAAGTAGTTAGGCAGTTTAATGCCTATCGATTAATAATTACCAGCGCTTAGCTGTTTATATGCACCGAGTATTTTTTGCATAGTAGGCATGTACCCTACCACTAATTTGAGAGATTCATGATTGATTGGTCACAGATAGATACCGTTTTTTTTGATATGGATGGGACATTATTGGACCTTCATTTTGATAACTATTTTTGGCTGGAGCATTTACCCAAACGTTATACAGAGTTGAAACAAATCCCTCATGCAGAAACGCTACAAAAGCTTCATCAAATGTTTGAGCAACTGCATGGTTCACTGAACTGGTATTGTCTTGATTTCTGGTCGGATGAGTTGGGCCTCGATATTGTCGAACTCAAACGAGAAGTGAGTGAGCGAATCGCTTATCGACCCCACGTCAAACAATTCTTGGGTGCGCTGCATGACAGGGGCTTTGAACTGGCTATTGTCACAAACGCACATCGGGGCAGTATTAATTTAAAGCTAGAGCAAACAGACTTAGGCCAGTTTTTTGATGAAATTATTTGTTCACATGATTTCCGAGCCCCAAAAGAGGAAGCGCTATTTTGGGAGTCTTTATCTATTAAAAGGCCTTTTGATTTGAACCGAACGGTATTTTTTGATGACAACGAAACGGTCTTATCCGCGGCAAAAAACTTTGGCATTAAACATTTATTTTCCATCGCCCAACCCGATAGCCAAAAAGCGGTAAGAACGCAGGCAGATTTCATGATGGTGCATGACTTTCTGGATTTACTGCCACCAGAGGCCAATTAATATGACTGAAGAGTCTGTCAGAATTGACAAGTGGTTATGGGCAGCCCGATTTTTTAAAACACGCAGTTTAGCAAAAGAGGCCGTAGACGGTGGTAAGGTTCAATATAATCAGCAGCGCTGTAAACCAGGGAAAATTATTGAATTAGGTGCGAGCATCAAGATTAGACAAGGCTGGGTTGATAAGGTGGTGATTGTGAAAGCAATCAGTTCTCAGCGGAAAAATGCCACGCTTGCCCAATTGCTTTATGATGAAACCGAAGAAAGTATTGCCTTAAGAGAGAAAATGCTCTTAGAGCGAAAGCAGCATCAAGGTGATCAAGTCCATCCTCAGAGACGTCCTAATAAGCGCGATAGGCGGCTCATTCATCAATTTAAAAATATTCATTCAGAATAAACTGGGCAGTCAGAGGTAAAGAGCTAAGCATGATTAATAACGATACATTTCAACGTTTTTTATTTGAAGAATTACATATTCGAGGTGAATGGGTGCGTTTGGGAAATAGCTTTCAAGAAGCCACGCAAGCCTTGAATTATCCATCCGCTATCAAGTCTCTGTTAGGTCAAACCATCGCAGCATCCGTTTTGCTCACGGGCACACTAAAATTTGCCGGAAGACTATCCATTCATGCGCGAGGTCAAGGGCCGGTGAGTCTCCTGACGGCTGAAACAACACATCTTCGTCATTTTAGGGCGCTGGCAAAATGGGAAGGTGAAGTTAAGTCAGATGATAGTCTCAAAGCATTATTAGGTGACGCCCAGCTTGCCATCACCATCGATCCAGATAAAGGAACGCGCTATCAAGGTGTTGTCCCGATGGAAAAAGATAATTTATCTGAGTGTTTAGAACATTATTTTGAATTATCGGAGCAACTGGATACCCATTTATTGTTAGGTGCTAATGATCAAGCCTGCTATGGATTATTGCTACAAAAACTACCCGATTACAAAAAAATTGAAGATCAAGACGCATGGAATAGAGTTGTGCATTTAGCAAAAACCATGAAGCATGATGAATTGATCGGTGCAGATAATGAAACGCTAGTGACACGTTTATTTCATCAAGAACAAGTTATTTTATACCCATCAGAACCGGTTGCGTTCGAATGCAGTTGCTCTGAAGATAGAAGTCTGAATGCGATTCATAGTCTTGGCGAACAAGAAGCCTTAGAGATACTTGAGAAGGAATCCGTTATTGCAATGGATTGTCAGTTCTGTGGTGCATCTTATCAATTCGATCGAAATGATATACAGAAACTGTTTAGTTTGGACCCTATTCAATAATTTGAGTTTACTTAACACTTTATAGTCAGGCTGTTTTGTTTCATAAGTGAGCATAAATAAAGGCATTAATGTTCGTTTATGAATTATTTGAGGCTTAATTGTGATCTTATGTGAAAGAAACGACTAAGGATCAAATTTAGTCGTTTTTTGTACAGCAATTTGGCATAATGGCGCCCCCAAATTTTACAGGCCGCTAAATTACCAAAAGTGGTCAAACTTATATCCAAGTGAGGTCGAAGTGAGTAACACTTATGTTGATCTGAGCTCAGCTGCATTGGTTGAGCATGCACTTGAGCGTAAAGAAGGCAGACTAGCTGCCAATGGTTCTTTTGTGGTTACCACCGGAAAAAGAACTGGTCGCTCTCCCATGGACCGTTATATCGTTGATGAGCCGAGTACTTCGGATGCAATCAACTGGGGTCCAATTAACAGACCATTTGATCCTGAAAAGTTTGATGCTTTATGGGAGCGTGTCGAAGCGTATTTAGCCGAAAAAGACAGCTATTTATCTCATCTTCATGTGGGTGCAGATCCAGAGCACTATCTAGCGGTTAAAGTAAATACTGAAACTGCTTGGCAGAATTTGTTCGGTCGGAATTTGTTTATCAGACCAGAACAGTACAACCCGAATGATAAGCAAGAATGGGAAATTCTGAACGTTGCTAGCTTCCAGTGTGTCCCTGAAAGAGATGGCACAAACAGTGACGGCACAGTGATGATCAACTTTGCCAAACGTCGTGTTTTATTAGCGGGCATGCGTTATGCCGGTGAAATGAAAAAGGCGATGTTCTCTGTTCAAAACTTCTTACTACCAGAGAAAGATGTACTACCCATGCATTGCTCGGCAAATGTCGGTGATGATGGCGAAACCTGCTTATTCTTTGGGTTGTCTGGTACCGGTAAAACCACGTTATCAGCCGACCCAGATCGTTACCTGATTGGTGATGATGAACATGGTTGGGGTAAAGGTGTAGTCTTCAATATTGAAGGCGGTTGCTACGCGAAAACAATCGATTTATCGAAGAAAAACGAACCCATTATTTGGGATGCAATTCGCTTTGGCGCAATTGTTGAAAACGTTAAAATCGATGATGAAGCACGTATCCCTGATTACCATGATACTAGCCTGACTGAAAATGGTCGTTGTGCTTATCCTCTAGAACATATTGAAAAGCGTGTTGCGGCAAACCTTGCAGGTGAGCCCAATGCCATCGTGTTTTTGACCTGTGATATGACCGGCGTATTACCTCCAGTATCTTTATTGTCCAAAGAAGGCGCGGCCTACCACTTCTTAAGTGGTTACACCGCGCTTGTTGGGTCAACGGAAATGGGGTCAGACTCTAAATTAAAGT
Source organism: Oleiphilaceae bacterium (assembly GCA_041622015.1). Classification (GTDB taxonomy): domain Bacteria; phylum Pseudomonadota; class Gammaproteobacteria; order Pseudomonadales; family Oleiphilaceae; genus PZPK01. The sequence continues at coordinate 10,020 of JBFJZQ010000045.1, read as the reverse complement.
CTACTTTCTCCACCTGTTTTGGTGCACCTTTCTTCCCTCGCCCAGCGGGTGAATATGCTGAGTTATTAATGAAGCGTATGGAAGAGTTTGGTTCTAAGGTATACCTAGTGAATACCGGTTGGACTGGCGGTCCTTATGGTGTTGGTCAACGTTTCAGTATTCCTGTTACACGTGCCATCATTAGTGCTATTCAGTCTGGTGCATTAGCAGATGCCGAGACAGAACATTTAGATGCTTTGAATTTAGACGTACCGACCTCATTAGAGGGTGTTGATGCTAAATTGCTGAATCCACGTAATACATGGTCAAGCCCAGAAGCGTATGACGCAAAAGCCGCAGACTTAATTTCTCAGTTTGTTGAAAACTTTAAAAAGTTTGATGTGTCTGACGCCATTGTTGCTGCAGGTCCAAGAGCCTAACCTTGGTTATATCTTTCAAAGAGTGTTAAAACGTAAAAAATATAAGCCCTTTAGTGCATAGCTAAAGGGCTTTTTTTTTTATAAACCTTGTTGTAAAAGGCTATTTTCAGCTCAATAGTAGATATAAGTTGGTATCAGAAGCTTATGAGCGGAAAAAAACCCAAGTCATGCTATTCTCAATATTCTTAAGAATATAATTACCTAGTACTTGTTCAATTTTTATGGCTTAACAAATGTTAAGGCTCACATAATAAATTTGCCTTAGTATTACTTAATGAAATTGAAATGCTTTATTGTTTTTTAGAATTTAAGTGTTTCTGATAAAAAGACAATCGTGTTAATGCGGAGTGAGAGATGTCAGATTTATATCCAAATATGTTGCGACCTTTAGACCTTGGTTTCACAACCCTACGTAATCGTGTGATTATGGGGTCAATGCATACGGGTCTTGAAGAAGAGAAAGATGGTTTAAACCGTATGGCGACATTTTTTGCAGAGCGCGCAAAAGGTGGCGTTGCCTTGATCGTGACCGGCGGTTTTGGCCCAAACGAAGAAGGCGCAACGCATCCTCATACACAATTAGTTAAAACAAAAGAAGATGCGTTAAAACACCGTGTGATTACCGATGCGGTGCATAAAGAAGGCGCTAAAATTTGTATGCAAATTTTACATACCGGGCGTTATGCATTTAGCCCGAAAGCGGTGGCACCTTCAGCTATTCAAGCCCCGATTAATCCTTTCAAACCCAATGAACTCGATGAAGAGGGTATTGAAAAACAAATAAACGATATCGTTCAATTAGCCATAAATGCCCAAGTTGGTGGCTATGACGGTGTAGAAATTATGGGTTCTGAAGGATATTTCCTGAACCAGTTTTTGGCGAAGCGTACCAATCACCGAGACGATCGTTGGGGTGGTGAATATGAAAACCGTATGCGTTTGGCGGTTGAGGTTGTTCGCCGCACAAGGGAAGCAGTCGGTGAGAACTTCATCATCATTTATCGCCTTTCCATGCTTGATTTGGTTGAAGGTGGAAGCACTTACGAAGAAGTTTTACAGCTTGGTAAGGCAATAGAAAAAGCCGGAGCAACCATTATTAATACCGGTATCGGTTGGCACGAAGCGCGTATCCCAACCATTGCGACGAAAGTGCCGCGTGCTGCATTTACTTGGGTGACAGCGAAATTCAAAAAAGAATTATCGATTCCTCTAATTACTTCGAACCGGATTAATACCCCAGAAGTGGCTGAAGAAGTATTAGCGCGTGGGGATGCAGATATGGTTTCCATGGCGCGCCCTTTCCTGGCTGATCCTCTCTTCGTACAAAAATCAGCGGAAGGCAAAAGTGACGAGATTAATACTTGTATTGGTTGTAATCAGGCTTGTTTGGATCATGTCTTTAGCGGAAAAATGACCAGTTGTTTGGTTAACCCTAAAGCTTGTCATGAAGATGAATTCTCCTCAAAACCAGCTGAAAAAATCAAGAATCTTGCCGTCATCGGTGCAGGTCCTGCGGGTTTGGCATTTGCAACGACAGCGGCTGAGCGCGGTCATCAGGTAACATTGTTCGATGCTGCGAATGAAATCGGTGGCCAGTTTAATATTGCTAAGCAAATTCCAGGCAAAGAAGAGTTTTTCGAGACCATTCGTTATTTTGGAAAAATGATTGAAAAAACAGGTGTGACCTTAAAACTGAATACGCCTGTTACTGCAAGTGACTTCGATGGCAACGATTTTGATGAAGTCATTCTGGCAACGGGCATTAAACCACGAACACCTGAAATTGAAGGCGTTGATCACCCGAAAGTCTTGAGCTATATCGATGTGATTAAGAATAAGGCTCCTGTGGGTAAAAAAGTTGCCGTGATTGGCGCCGGCGGTATCGGTTTTGATGTGTCAGAGTTTTTAGCGCACCAAGGAGTCGCTACTAGCCAGAATATTCCTGCCTTTATGAAAGAATGGGGTGTGGATATGTCTTTAACGGCCCGTGGTGGTATCGAAGGCGTTCAGGCCGAAGTGACTGAATCTCCAAGAGAAATTTATTTGCTTCAACGAAAGAAATCTAAAGTGGGTGCTAAATTAGGCAAAACAACGGGCTGGATTCATCGAGCAGGTTTAAGTAACAAAGGTGTGAATATGATACCTGCCTGTACCTATGAAAAAATTGATGACCAAGGCTTGCATATTGATATTGCGGGCGAGAAAAAAATACTCGATGTTGATAATGTTATTCTATGTGCAGGCCAAGAGCCTTTAAGAGAATTGCTTGAAGGTTTGAATAAGCCATATCACTTAATTGGTGGTGCCGATGTAGCGGCTGAATTAGACGCTAAAAGAGCGATTAATCAGGGCACGCGTTTAGCATTAGATATCTAATAACGACGACTTCACTTGCCTTTGTTACGCTCGTGACGTCGTGCAAAGGCCCCAAATAAAAAAACCGATTCAAGATGTCTTGAATCGGTTTTTTTATTTGCCTTGTTCATTAATTTGTTTGCGTAGTCGCGATAAGGACACGGCCGTCATCCCTAAGAAAGAAGCAATATGATATTGGGGGACTCGCTCTAAAAATTGGGGATACTCACGACAAAACCAACGATATCGTTGCTCGCCACTACTTAGAATCCGTTTGCCATCACGCTTGGCATTGCGCACAAATAAATTATGCATAAAGGTAATTTCAAAGCGCAGAATTTCCGGGCGATCAAAACCATAGGCATGAAACTTATGATAATTAGCGACTGCCAGTGTTGCCGGTTCAAGTGCCTGGATATAATACGGACAAGGAGAGCCATTTACATAACTGGAAATTGGCCCGAGTAGTTCGCCTTCATCATAGAAGCCTTCGTTTATTTCATTGCCTTCATGGTCAATGTAATACAGCCTCAGGATTCCCTCGGATATATAGAAAAAATCTTCACATTTATCCCCGGCTTTGATCCAATGCTCACCCTCTTTTAGTTGTTGGACAGAAAAGATATCCAGACAATCGGAAAGATGGGCATTAAATTTACGCTCAAAAGTGCTGAGCATTTTGATCAAATGAGGGTTCACCGGCATTCCTGGTTGGTCTGTGAGATTATTTCTCCGAATGTTCAGATACAGATGATAAATTGATAAATGCCTGAGCAGCAAGCTTTGGTGTTTCTATCATGGCTAAATGACCCACATCTTCAAGGATTTCGGATTGAGCATTCGGAATAAGTTGAGCATAGCGTTGAATATTCTCAACATTAATCACCCTATCTTCTTTACCCCACATAATAAGAGTAGGTGCTTTGATTAGCGAAAATGCTTTATCAAGATTTTTCTTTAAATCCAGTCTAATATCTGAAAAAATTTTCTGATTTAAAGTAAAACGCGCAACAGACTTTTCAGCTTGAACCCTTAAAATTGCGTCGGGTATAAATGGCTGGTCTTGCATTACAAAATCGATGACGTCAAAAAATTGTTCGTTAGAACTTGCGATAAGTGGGTTCGTTCCTTGTTTGTTTATCATGTGATCCATCAATGAAGGAAAGTCGTGAACGCCCGCCGGGCTAATTAACATAAGTGTTTTAACCTCATCAGGATAAGTGGCGGCATACAATGAAGCGATGGCGCCTCCCATTGAATTGCCCACAATATGGACCGGTTGCTTGATCATTTCAGTGATAAAACTATGCAGATAGGCCACTTGTAATTCAATGCTGTAGCTTGCGTTCAGGTTAATCGCATGTTCGCCATGCCCTAAGAGATCAAGGGCGAAAATTTGAAAATGGCTTGGTAAGTTCTGACTGAAACGCAACCAATTTTCTTTGTCGGCACTGAAACCATGTAACAGAACAACTGTTTCTCTAGGTGCCTCAATATTTCGAGACAGGTAATAGTAATTCTGTTGATTAAGTGTTGTGTGTTTTGAAGAAAGCTTGGCTTTTTGAGACTCAAATTGAACCGCTAAATCGTACAGATCGTATCTGAAATGATGGCTAGCTAAATTGAAAGAGATGAGCGTAAAGCCAAAGACTAACAGGAAATACAGTGCTTTTTTCATGATTGACTCTACGTTAAAAAATTTACTCACAAACTGAAGCGCAGCCTGCTAAGCGCTTTAATGCATCTATATTGATAATTTGAAGGTCGGTACGTTTTATATCTAATAAGCCTTCCTGTTGAAAACGCTTAAATAAACGACTCACCGTTTCAGCGGCCATATTGAGATGGTTTGCAATATCCCGCCGGGGCATCGCTAAATTGAATCTGGTCTCAGAGTAGCCACGTTGTTTATAACGCGCAGAGAGGGCAAGAATAAACCCCGCTAATTTTTGATCGGCTACATGTTCAACAGACATGGCTTGTGAAGTATGAACTTCTTTGCTCATTAGGTTGAATAACTGTTTCTGAAGAGAGGGAAGCTTGGAGGATAGCGTTTCTAAGTCTGTGTAGTTGATGCCGCAGACAGACGATGTCCCAAGAGATATGGCAGTAGAAATATACTTTTTAGGGTAGATCGCATCTAAGCCAAAGAGCTCGCCAGGTAAATGAAAACCTAGAATATGCTCATTGCCATTTGCATCCGTCACTACCGTTTTGAACATACCAGACTTAACAGCGTAAATGCGTTCAAAACTTTGATTCGCATTAAATACTGTTTGGCTATCATTATAGGCGGATGAGGAGTCAATGATGGCTTCGAGTTGACTCATGTCTTGGGAGTCAAGACCTAGAGGTAGGCAAAGTTTACCTAAGCCACACTGGCTACACTTTAAAGATGAAGGGTTAAGTGCTGAATTCTGGTTAGACATTAAACTAAACTCATAACATACAATTATAAGGTCTTACTATACCTTGGTTGTTCTGTATTCAGTAGTGTTGTTTGATGGAAATAGGCATCAAATTTCATCGCAATATTTCTTAGAAAAATACGTCCTTTAGCGGATACGGCAAAACCTTGATCACTTAATTGGATCAAACCATCTTCTTGAAGACTATATAGACTCGTTAACTCTTCCTGAAAATAACGATGGAAGAAAATATCATGTTCAGCGCCAAATTGACTGTAGTCTATTTGACCGTCACACATGATTTGCTGTATTAAATCTGATCTTATGCGATCATCTTTGGTTAAACTCACACCTCGTTTAATGGGTAAATGGCCTTTTGAAATCGCTTCTTTATATTTCGATATTTCAGTGACATTCTGACTAAAACTATTATTGACACGACTAATGGCGCTCACACCCACACCGATGACATCGCATTCGGCGTGCGTTGAGTAGCCTTGAAAGTTACGTTGCAGCCCACCATTTTTTAATGCGTTTGCTAGGCTATCAGTGGGAAGAGCAAAATGATCCATACCTATATAAATGTAGCCTGCTTCGGTTAAACGTTGGATACTATCGGTAAAGATATTTAGTTTTTCTTCTGTATTAGGGAGATCAGAAGTATGAATTAAACGTTGTGCAGCTATTCTTTGTGGCATGTGAGCATAATTGTAAAGAGCAATACGGTCAGGCCGAATATCAATGATTTCATCTAGTGTCTTTGAAAAGCTAGTTCTGGTTTGCTTTGGTAAGCCATAGATAATATCTAGAGAAATTGAGTTAACTTTATGTTTTCTGGCCGACGCAATCACTGCTTCGACTTGGTCTTTACTCTGAACACGGTTGATAGCCTTTTGAACATCAGGATCAAAATCCTGAATACCAATACTAATTCGATTAAATCCCATGGTGATTAATTCATGCATTTCATCTGAAGTCACCGTGCGTGGGTCGATTTCAATACTGATCTCGAGCGTATCTGGTAGCCCTAAGTGAAATGATTGCGCTAGCACTTCGATTATTTCCCGAAGCTGTTGAGGCTTTAAAAAAGTGGGCGTGCCTCCGCCAAAATGGATCTGTTGCAATAAACGATCGTTTTGATAATGCTTGGCATGCATTTCAATTTCCCGGTAAAGATAATCTAAGTAATCATGTGCCAGTTGATTTTTATGGGTAATAATTTTATTACACCCACAGTAGTAACAAAGCGATTTGCAGAAAGGAACGTGTATATAAACAGAAAGTGGCTTGGGAATAGGTAGTTCGTTACTTGAAAGCGCTTGCAGTTGGTAATCCTTTTCACAGAAGCTTTCGTTAAATTGAAGTGCTGTCGGATAAGAAGTATAGCGTGGCCCATAAACATCATATTTGTGTAGTAATGGTGCTAGGTCTTCTGATGATAACAGCGATTTCATGCTTAACTCCTCCTAAATTATAGGAAGAGAGTGTAAGTTGAGTTAAAGAAACTTGCCTTGATCCAAGTCAAGGCACTGAACATGTAGTTTGGTTCTAACTTAAGTCGCAGGTGCTTTCTCCCGTTCAGTGGTCACTACAGCTCAGGTTATGCCAACGTCACTGAATGTCATCCTGTACTTGCTAAAGTTAAACTATTCGAAGCGTCTAGCTACTAATCTAGCGAATGAATTAGCGACGAATACAATGGATTGCCGCCTGGGCATTAATGATGCGTATGACAATAGACATTGCATCACTGAGCTTTAAAGTGGTTCAATAACTCCTCATTACTAAACTAATCCCTAAATTAGGTTATCCAAAATATGGACTCACTCCCTTTAGCTGGAATAATATTGATATCATTTTTCATGATATTTGCAGTGCATCAAATTAGCCGAGTAATTATTGGAGAAAACGCAGATACATATCCTTCAGGTATACTGATCGCTGGAGGTCTATTTTATGTAGCAACAAACGATATTTCTTCAGGTTTAGTGGCAAGTCTTTCGGCAGCGACAGGGCATTACTTAAGTGTTTTCCTTTGTAAAAGATTCCATTGGCATGAGAAGAATAGACCTTAGAGTTATTTGGCTAGTACTTTTCCAGTAAAAATTTTAAAAACCAGAAACCGACCCGAGAATTTGCTTTTTCAGCAATACAATTTTGGGTAAGGTAAAACCGCTATCTTTGAAGCAAAAGTCTTAATTCTTCAAGCAAGCAGAGTATGACAATGAGACCATGTTGATGATGGGCTCAGAGTTCAGCAGTTGGCACCTTTGCCGGCAAGGTTTTACTTGGTATTGGTAGGCGAAACTTGTTTCAAATAGCTCAGACAGGATTATGACTGTTACAGTTGACCCTAGCTTAAATTAAATCTTGTTGCTGGATCCATTGTTTGAGTTGCCCCAAAGAAAGCGCCCCAGACATTCGCGTTACTTCTTTTCCGCCTTTAAACAGAATCAGTGTTGGAATGGATTGAATTCGCCATCGCCCAGCAATCGTTTGTTGTGCTTCGGTGTTTAGCTTCGCAAAACGCAGTTTGGGTTCAAGCTCCTTTGCTATATTTTCAAACGTTGGCCCAAAGGTTTTACATGGGCCACACCATGGTGCCCAACAATCTACCAATACCGGAACTTGGTTATGGTTCAACACAGCAGCAACATTAGACGTACTTAGGTCGATAGGCTTACCACTAAACACTGGTGATTTACACTTGCCGCATTTTGGCTGATCTTTTAAACGCTCTGTCGGTAGTCTATTCGTTGCGTTGCATTTCTGGCAGGTAACGTTTGTTGTACTCATAAGCATTCTCCTATGCGATAGACCATCAAAGGCCTGATTCTTTCATTTTAGCTTGTCGCTTTTGCTCTTCTTCAGCAAAGATATTCTCGATATTTTTAGCATCCTCCAGTACTTCTTTTTGTGATTCAAAAAGTATGCCTGAAGTTTTATGTTCTACTTCTTTATCAGCCCCACATGCTAATAATAAACTTGATATAAGCAGTAGAACTGAAATAAAAAATAACGGGGGAAGTCTGAAGTTCATCATTCGTTTTATCCTTGGTGGGGGAGGAAATTAAGTCATCTGAATATCGTCTTACATCGCTAATAACTATCCGGCGCGGGTAGCTAAAATGTGAGGTATATTTAACTCACCAGTATAACGAACAAAATCAGGGTCTTGTTTTTCGATGGCGAGGATTGACATTCTGTCTGCTAACTCATTACCTTCCACGCCCACATGGCCATTCACATGAAGTATCTGTAGTTGTGTTTTGAGTATCTGATAAAGTGCATACATGTCTTGTATCAGGCTCAGATTTTTAATCTCGCCACCGGCTTTTTTCCAACCTTTCTTTTCCCAACCAGCCGCCCATTGCGTGATGCATTGAATGGCGTATTTTGAATCGCAGAAAATAGCGACACTTCGGTTTTCTTTGAGTTCATCTTTCGCCATGATCATCGCTTGAAACAAAGCATTTAATTCGGCGGTATTATTGGTACCTTTAGGGTTGTATAGGCCATACCATAATTCTGAAACTTGCTCGTCTCGATACACGGCTATTCCAGAACCTGCTCGGCCAGGATTGGGCTCACAACCCCCATCTGTAAAAATCTTAGTATCAACATCAATCTGTTGAATTTCGGCCGCTGTATAGGTCTTTACGCCCGGTTTTTTCTGGATAGTACTTTTCCCCGAAGCAGATGTTGAAGGGCTGCCTTTGAAGGCTGACTCTGCCTCATTCAGGGTTTTAAATGATTTATAGCGTGCACCCGGAAAGTGATCGATATGTTTTTTACAGGTCGCCCAGTCATTAAAAACACCGGTTTCTCTTCCTTTCCAAACGACATAATATTTTTGAGCCACGCTGAGTTGATCCTTAATATATGATTAAACCTAGGTTCTGCAATCCACTTGGGATTCGAAGGTAAAATCAAAAGCTTATGCCGCGTTGGCTACGTGCTTTTAGTGCTCAACGTAGCTCTGCTACGCTTTCGCCCGAAAAGCGCTTGCCGCCTTGCCTAAGCTTCCGATTATCATTCTCGGTCCTCAATCGGATTGCAGAATCTAGGTTAAACTATTTCTTTTTTACTTTAGTCTTGGTTTTTTTTGTGCCTGTCTTATCTTTCTTCTTTTTAGCGCCAGCCGCTTTACCAGAGGCTTTTAATTTCTTGGGGCCTTTATAATGACCGACTAATTCTTTGATCTTGCGACGCCCGAAGCGTTGCTGAAGATAGCGCTCTATACCCGACATCAAGTTATATTCTGGCGCTGAAATCAGAGTGATTGCCAAACCTTTTTGGCCAGCTCGACCTGTTCGCCCAATTCGATGGACATAAATATCACCCCGTCTGGGCATTTCAAAGTTGATCACTAAATCCATACCTTCGATATCTAGGCCTCTGGCTGCAATATCTGTCGCGATCATGACTTTAAGTTCATTACGGCGCATTTTACTCATCACCAGATTACGCTGCTTCTGGTCTTTATCACCATGCAGCACACCGGCACTGACTTCTTGTTGCTGCATCACTCGCTGAACTTGATCTACCTGTTCTTTAGAATTACAGAAAACCAGCGCATGACGATACTCTTCATTCTTCAACAACCAACTCAGTAATTGGTATTTATGGGCATTATCATCAGCAAAAATAATTTGTTGCTCGATAGAACTATGTTTGTCGGACTTTTGATTTAGCTCGATATATTGCGGGTCATCGAGTAGCTCATCCGCCAAGCCTCTAAGGCCCTTATTAGCTAAGGTTGCAGAAAAGAATTGTGTTTGAATTCGTTGTTCACAATGAGAGGCGATAGCCAGTATATCTTCACTGAAGCCCATATC
>JBFJZQ010000044.1:0-14745 GCA_041622015.1 Oleiphilaceae bacterium | reverse complement strand
GCTTAGAGGTTCTAGCTGATTTATTTCCAGGAAGAGTTCTAGTTATAGCCAGAGAGTTAACTAAGCGTTTTGAGACGATTACGAGTGGTTTTACTGAAGAATTGCTATCTTGGACTTTGGCTGATGATGATCAACAAAAAGGTGAATTTGTGTTGATTTTATCCGGCGCCTCTAAGCAAGTTGATGAGGATTTGTTGAGCCAAGAAAAGCTACTTTCTAGGTTGGTTGAATATCTTCCTCCCAAAAAAGCTGTTCAGGTGGTTACAGAATTTTATGGTGGTGATAAGAAAGCGCTTTATGAAAAGGCGGTAAGCATACGAAATGAGAAGCGTTAGTTATTTTAAGTTAGTTAATCTTAACTGAATTGCAGTTCATTTCTTTGTAGTGCAAAATATATACAAGAAATTACATTTATTAATATGTTATCAAGTGCAGAATTATGAATATTAGCAAATTTAAATATCTGAAAGTCATTAGTTTGTGCAGTCTCTCTTTGCTGAGTGGTGTGGCGGCTAGCTTTGAGCTGTTATCCGAAGGTGCTATGGGTTCTGTATCAGCTATTTCTGCAAATACTGCTGAAGAAATTGTCAATGTTGCTGGTTCATCTGCCGCTGGCTTGAGAGTTGATGATGGGTATGAGGTTTTACCATTCAAGTCAGCTGTCAAAGTAGATGTGTCGGATAAGGATCAAGTGTCCAGTGAGTTAGACTTTTCGTTAGTTCAAGAGGTTGGGAGTTGGGTTGATAGTCTTCGCCAAAGAGCTGAGATAACAACGTCTTCTGACTTAGAGGTGGGCTATGTAGATGAGTTGCCTCCCTCTTCGTTTGACGAGTCTTCCTTTGTCATTAGGGATGACGGCTTTGATAGTGTTATATTTGAATCGGATACTGGGCGCGCTAACGATCAAGAGAGCACTACTTTCGAGATAGGTCGTGTGGATCAGGCGTTTACTAAAATTGAACAAAATGCTGATTCTGTTGAGTATATTGTGAAGCGTACAGTTGACTTTGTAGCAACAATTGATGCATCGCCAGACAATCAGAGGTCAATTGGGAGCGGCTACATTACTAATCTTACAAGTATATCAAATGTCAAGATTGCGGCGGTTCGTGATTAATTAAGGTATATTAACCTAAATTACCCTCCTTTTTTAAACTTCTTCTTGATAAAAAACTCTTCACGTATTAACTTTCATTCAGAGCTTGCTAGGCAATCGCTGTGTATTGTAGATTTATCTATGTGCATGGAGGAAAGTCCGGGCTCCGCAGAGCAGAGCGCCAGGTAACGCCTGGGGGGTGAAAACCTACGGAAAGTGCAGCAGAAAGTGAACCGCCTAAGTCAGCACTCGTTGTTGAACGGTAAGGGTGAAAAGGTGCGGTAAGAGCGCACCGCATGACTGGCAACAGTTCATGGCGATGGTAAACCCCGCTCGGAGCAAGACCAAATAGGAATCCTAAGGCGTGGCTCGCGCTGGATTCGGGTAGGTTGCTTGAGCTAAACGGTGACGTTTAGCCTAGATGAATGATTGTCCTAGACAGAACCCGGCTTATCGGCAAGCTCTTTTTTTCTCTTCATATTAAAACACTTCAAAAATATTCTTATTAAGAATAAAAAGATCTTAATCTTAAAGTAGTTTCTTAGCTATCCCTTATATCTTTAGGATATTTCAAGGGATTTCGTTGTTTGCTGTCTTCCTTTCTTGGTTATATTCCTTTAAGTCTTTGTCTTTATGTGAATTTCCCCCCTGATTTGTCTCTCATTTTGCTTGATTTGTGGTTATCTAGTTTCTATAGTGGTTAAAAGTAGTGAAAAGTGGAAAAAATTGGTTAATTGTAAGTTTTTTATGTCATTGGGTGGGTGAAATTGTTTCTAGGTAGTCACGCGATCAATATGGATGCAAAAGGGCGAATGGCGATTCCGACAAAAATTCGGGAATCGTTAGCGTCTTTTTGTGATGGTCGAATAGTAGTGACTGCTCATACAGAAGAGAGATGTTTATTGGTTTACCCAGAAGATCAATGGAAAGAAATCTTGCCAAAGATTGAAGGTTTGCCCAGTTTTAATAAGGTTGCTAGGCGAGCGCAAAGGCTGTTGATTGGTTATGCGACACCATTGGAAATGGATGGTAATGGTCGAATTCTAGTTCCGCCAACCTTAAGAGAGTATGCAAACTTAGAGAAAAAATTAATGTTGGTTGGGCAGGGTAAAAAGTTTGAGCTTTGGAGTGAAGACAGCTGGTTTAATTGGTTGGATGAGGCTGATCAAGGGGATGACGTTCCTGATGAAATGCTGTCGTTATCTTTGTGATGTGTTGTGATGACTGAGTTTGATGGGGTTCACGAAACCGTTCTACTTAATGAGGCTGTTCAACAGCTTGTTGTAAATACATCGGGTATTTATGTAGATGCGACCTTTGGTCGCGGCGGGCACAGCAAAGCAATTTTGGATGCTTTAGATGCCGGAGGGCGATTAATTGCAGTTGATAAGGATATTGAGGCATTAAATGAGGCTGAAAAGGTTTTAGGTGCTGATCCAAGATTTGAAATTGTACATGGCTCATTCGCCGATATAGAAAGCCATCTATTGAAAATAGGGATATCAAAAGTAGATGGTGTTTTAGCTGATCTGGGAGTTTCATCACCGCAATTGGATGATGCCGGACGAGGGTTTAGCTTTATGAAAGATGGCCCTCTAGATATGAGAATGGATAGAACATCTGGCTTAAGTGCATCAGATTGGCTAGCAAGTGTTTCAGAGCAAGAATTGTCTAATGTTCTCAGAGATTTTGGTGAAGAAAAGTACTCAAGGCGGATAGCGTCGGCAATTTATGAGGCGTGTAAATCAGGACCAATCCGAACAACACTGGAGTTAGCAAAAATAGTATCGGATGCAAATCCGTCTTGGGAAAAGTATAAGCATCCGGCAACGCGTGCTTTTCAGGCTATTCGCATAAAAGTAAATAACGAGCTGGGAGATTTAGAGCAGCTTCTTAACGGTGCAAGTAAGTCACTTGCGGTAAATGGAAGGTTGGTTGTGATTAGTTTCCACTCTTTGGAGGATCGTATGGTTAAACGGTTCATGCGAGATATGTCAAAAGGAAATACGCCGCCCCCGAACGTGCCAGTTTTTGAAAAAGATATTAAGCGGCATTTTAAAACCATTGGTAAAGCGATAAAGCCAAGCGATAAGGAAGTTTCAAATAATATTCGTGCCAGAAGTGCTGTTATGCGAATTTTGGAGAAAATTTCTGATGAATAAAATAAAAATATTATCACCGTTCGCATCTATCTTGTTAAAGCAGGGGCGATCTGAGCTCAGTTTGAGGCGGGTTCAGGAAGGCGAGTCAGTTATATCTGATAAGTTATATGAGCTTACCGAGTTTTTATCTCACATCAAGTCTCAAGTATCTCTCCAAGGGGTGGTAGTGACATTGATGTTAGCGCTGATTGTAGTCTTGTCAGCGATTGGTGTTGTGCAGTCATCGCATCTGAGTCGACAGTTATTTGCTGAACAAGCGATTTTGTTGGATAGAAATGACCAGCTACAACTTGAGTGGGCGCAGCTTTTGCTTGAGCAAAGTGCATGGAGTTCACCTAATCGTTTAGAAAATATAGCCTCCAAAAAACTAAGTATGCATATGCCAGAAGCTGAAAATATTCAGCTTATATATTGAGTTTGAGAGTTTTATGTCGATTGCTCACATGAATAACGGCGATATTATTCAATGGCGATACTGGTTCTTCCTAGTGTTGCTGTGTGTGTGCGTCTGTGCATTGTTATATCGAGCTGTAGATTTGCATGTTTTTGAGCAGGCATTTCTTGCAGAGCAAGGTGATGCCAGAACAATTCGATTTGAAACCTTGGAAGCTCACAGGGGAATGATTACAGATCGACATGGTGAGCCTTTGGCTGTCAGTGCGCCTGTTGAGACAATCTATGCAGATCCGAAATTTCTGGATTTATCACTTTCACAGTTAGCCGCATTAGCAAAAGGCTTGGATGTTGATTCCTCTTGGTTAGCTAAAAAGATCAATGCGAATCAAGATAAGCGTTTTATCTATCTAAAAAGGAAAATGGCTCCCCATGAGGTTGAAAAGGTTTTAGCCTTAAACTTGGATGGTGTTTACAGCCAAAGAGAATATAAAAGATATTACCCTTCTGGTGAGGTTGCGGCTCATGTTTTGGGTTTTACTAGTATTGATGGACAAGGTCAGGAAGGCCTTGAGCTAGCATATGATCAGTGGTTAACAGGCAAGGCCGGTAAAAAAAGGGTATTGAAAAATCGTAAAGGTAAGGTAATAAAAGATTTGGGAGAGTTTGAAGAAGCCCAGTCAGGTCATGATATTAAGTTAAGTTTAGATATGAGGATTCAGTACTTAGCTTACCGAGAGTTAAAAGCTGCTGTTGAGACTCATCGGGCCCGATCAGGGTCTGTTGTCATTTTAGATGTTAAGTCTGGCGACATTCTAGCGATGGCAAATCAGCCATCTTATAACCCCAATAACCGAACCACTATCGATGTATCTCATTTAAGAAATAGAGCAATCACCGATGTTTTTGAGCCAGGTTCAACGATGAAGTTGGCGACTATTGCAGCAGCGTTGGAATCACAAAAATATACACTAAGTACAGAGTTGGATACTTCGCCCGGCTATATTCGTCTGGGGAAAAAGTCTATTCGAGATCATAGGAATTACGGCGTTTTAAATTTGATGGATATTGTTGCTAAATCTAGCAATGTGGGGACAAGTAGAATTGCATTGAACCTCAAGGGAGATGTGGTTTGGGATATGTTTTATAGACTTGGTTTTGGTCAAGGTACGGGTATTGGGTTTCCTGGCGAAAGTATTGGTCAATTGCCCGATTCTTATTCATGGCAACCAATTGAGGTGGCCACTATGTCATACGGGTATGGCATGAATGTAAATGCCTTGCAGTTGGCTCAAGCGTTTATGATTTATGGTAATGGCGGTGTTAAGTACCCGCTTTCTTTAGTGTATAGGGAGAATGCACCATTAGGAGAGCAGGTTTTTGCTGATGCTATTTCGACAGATTTGAAAAAAGCTATGAGAGCTGTGGTGGCGAAAGGTGGAACAGGCACAAGAGCTCAATTACCCCTTTATGATGTGGGTGGAAAAAGCGGCACAGTGCATTCAGTTGGAAAAAATGGTTATGAACAAAGTCAATACAAGGCGATTTTTGCTGGTGTAGCACCTGCGGATAATCCTGAGATAGCAATGGTCGTGATAATTGATGCGCCTGCAGGAGCCGAATATTATGGTGGAGAGGTTGCTGCACCTGTCTTCTCTAGAGTGATAGACGGTGCAATGCGTTTGTTAAATGTGAGGCCTGATAAGGGTATCGCAGAGTCTATACATGTATCCAAATTAAATGAGAAGCGAGGTTAGTATGACGCTTCGGAAGACTTATGGTACAAATTTAGCGCTTTTACTTAAAGGCATCTGTAATGTTCCTTCAGCCCTAAATACGCAGGTCTCGGGAATATCAATAGATAGTCGTGAAGTCAAAAAAGGTGATATTTTTTTGGCTATCTCAGGTGGGCACACAAAATCAACAGACCATATTAAAGAAGCTATCTCAAGGGGTGCTAATGCTGTAGTGGCAGAAGGAACGCTCTATAAAGGAAAGGTCTTTGAAGATGGAATAGTTGTTGAGCTTTTTGTAGATAATTTGAAGTCCAAGATTGGTTTGATCGCAGATCGATTCTTCAGATCACCTAGTCAAGAAATGTCAGTTATTGGGGTGACAGGAACAAATGGTAAAACTTCAGTTACCAATTATCTTGCTAATTACTTTGCCCAAGGTGGCGAGCTTTCAGGCGTAATTGGCACCCTTGGCTATGGGCTTGTGCAGGGTGAGGGTACCCATCTTAAAGAAACAGGTTTTACAACGCCGAATGTTGTTGAAGTGCATAGGTGTTTGGCTGAGCTAAGAGATGCTGGTGCTAAAAATGTTTTCATGGAAGTGTCTTCTCATGGTTTGAGTCAAGGACGAGTCGATGGTGTGAAGTTTGAAGGTGCGGTCTTCACCAACTTATCCAGAGAACATCTTGATTATCATGGCACCATGGAAAGTTATGCTGAGAGTAAGTGTAAGCTGTTTGCGAATCATGACTTAAAGTTTGCGGTTATAAATGAGGATGACGACTACTCAAATTCATTCATACGAGCGATATCAGCGGGCGTAAATATATTTACTTATGGGATTAAATCCAAGGCTGATATATCAGTGCTCGAGTACCAGCTAAATTCAGGTAACTTATCAACTATAGTGGCAGAAATATCAACACCAGCAGGTGAATTTAATATTTACTCCGGTCTTATCGGTTCATTCAATTTAAGTAATTTATTGGCGGTTCTATCTGTTGCTGTAGCGAAGCAAGAATTAAAGAATTGTGAGCATAGAATACAGAATATAAAGCCTGTAAATGGTCGTATGCAGCTTGTTCAGGTTAGAGATAAACCTGTCGTAATTATTGATTATGCTCATACCCCAGACGCGTTGAAGAATGCTCTGGAAGCTGTTAAGCCTCATTGTAAAGGTAAGGTGATTTTAGTATTTGGCTGTGGCGGAGATCGTGATACAGGTAAGCGACAAGAGATGGCAAATATAGCTGAAAAATTCGCAGACCTTATTATTGTAACGGATGACAATCCGCGAACAGAAGCCGCTAGCGTCATTACGGGCCATATATTCGAAGGTTTTGAGAATAAAAGTATAGCCACGCTAGAACATAATAGAGAAGCCGCAATTGAGTTAGCAATTTCAAGAGCAACGGAAAATGACTTGATTTTGATTGCCGGCAAAGGACATGAAACGTGGCAGGAGATCAATGGGCAGAAATTTTACTTTAGTGACTTTAGCGTGGTGGAAAAAATATTAGACGTACGATCTGCCCAGGTAAGTAATAAAGAGGTCTCTGTTTAATATGATTGAGCCTATTTCACTTAGTCAGCTGGCAGCAGTTTCGAAGGGTCAGGTAAAGGGGAGTGATATCAAATTTTCCTCTGTCGCTATTGATACAAGAACCTTGAATAAAGGTGATTTATATATTGCTATCAAAGGTGAAAATTTTGACGGGCATCAATTTATTCGTAATGCAGTTGAAAAGGGGTGTTCTGCTTTTGTCGTCCATAGTGAAACCGACCCTGGTGACCATGAATTAGATCAAATACCTTATGTGACTGTGAAAAACACATTAAAAGCTTTAGGTGATTGCTCTCGAATAAATCGGGAAAATTTTCAAGGTAAAGTGATAGGTTTGACTGGTTCTACAGGGAAAACCAGCACAAAAAATATGTTGGAATGTATCTTGTCGGAGGAAGGTCAAACTTGTGCAACGCAAGGTAATTTTAATAATGAAATTGGTGTGCCTCTTACGCTCTTAAGCATTAACGAGAATCACAAATTTGCTGTTGTTGAAATGGGCGCTCGAAATAGAGGCGACATTGAATATTTGACCGACTTTGTTCAGCCCGATGTCGCTATTTTGTTAAATGCAGGCACGGCGCATATCGATATTTTTGGAAGTCAGGAAAACATTGTTCTAACCAAGGGTGAAATATTTTCATCATTAAAAAGTGATGGTTTGGCTGTTGTGAATATTGATGATCCAGCACATCAAATATGGCTAGATTCACTTGTAGGTAAAGAGCTAATCACATTCTCGATGAGTAATGAAAAAGCAAGCCTTTATGCGAAAGACATCGATACAGATGCTCACTCTACAAATTATAAATTGTTTTATAAAGGATGCTGGCAGCATATATCTCTGCCCGTTCCTGGTTTGCATAATGTTGCTAATAGTCTCGCAGCATCGGCAGCGGCAATTCATTTAGGTTTCAGCCTTGAGGCAATTGCACGTGGTTTAGCAAAATTAACCACCAGCAGTGGTCGTTTAATGACTATCCCATGTTCTGAAAAACTACTTGTTATTGACGATAGCTACAATGCAAATCCTAACTCAATGCGCGCTGCTATCGATGTTTTGTCATTGACTCCAGGGTTTAAAATTGCGGTCTTGGGTGAAATGGCAGAGCTTGGCGATTTCTCCAAAAAACTACATTTAGAATTAGCTAAGTACGTGGCTGAAAGCACAGTAGATAAAGTCTATTTGATAGGGCCATTTTCTTCAGAAATGGCAAGAATTATAGGCGGTAGAGCGGAAGTAGCCCATACGAAACTTGAGGTGTTAGAGTCGCTAGAGATAAAAGACGACATATTCGAAACAGATTTAAATAGATGTGTAGCGACAAGTGTTCTAATAAAAGGCTCTCGTAGTACAAGAATGGATGAGCTTGTCGAATTGATTATTAAAAAGGCGGCTCACTAAATGTTGTATTGGTTATCTTCATTCTTATCAGACACTTTGAGCTTTTTGTCTGTTTTTCAGTACCTCACACTAAGAGGTATTTTAGGTGTTATTACTGCTCTACTTATTTCATTGTGGGTTGGTCCTAAAATGATAAAAAAATTGAGCCAATATCAGATTGGACAGTCTGTACGAGATGATGGCCCAAAATCACACTTAAGTAAGGCTGGTACGCCGACTATGGGTGGGGCTCTAATTATTGTAGCGGTTGCAATAAGTACACTGCTTTGGGGTGATTTAGCAAACCGATATTTATGGATTACCTTATTCGTAACTTTATCATTTGGGATGATTGGTTGGGTCGATGACTACCGAAAAGTGGTTGAAAAAAACTCTAAAGGGTTGTCAGCAAAAGAAAAATACTTTTGGCAGTCATTGTGCGGGTTTTTAGCTGCAGTGTTTTTATATGCAAGTGCATCTTTGCCGCAAGAAACCAACCTAATTGTTCCTGTTTTTAAGGATGTGGTTTTTGAACTAGGCCCTTTATTCATTTTGCTCACTTATTTTGTCATTGTAGGTACTAGCAATGCGGTTAATTTAACAGACGGTTTAGATGGCTTGGCAATTATGCCAACGGTTTTAGTGGCGGGGGCGTTGGGTATATTTGCATATGCTTCGGGTAATAGCGTTTTTGCCAATTACTTACATATTCCTTATCTACCGGGTACAGGTGAGTTAATTGTCTTTTGTGGCGCCTTGCTTGGCGCCGGCTTAGGCTTTCTCTGGTTTAACACATACCCCGCTCAGGTATTTATGGGTGATGTCGGTGCTTTAGCCTTAGGCGCCGCTTTGGGAGTTGTCGCTGTGATTGTCAGGCAGGAAATCGTGCTTTTCATTATGGGTGGCGTCTTTGTAATGGAAACGGTGTCAGTCATCCTTCAGGTTGCCTCTTTTAAGTTAACGGGACGACGCATTTTTAGAATGGCGCCGTTGCATCACCACTTTGAACTGAAGGGCTGGCCAGAGCCAAGAGTTATTGTGCGCTTTTGGATTATCACCGTTATTTTGGTGCTCATTGGTTTGGCAACATTAAAAGTTAGATAGTTATTATTGATCAGGGTTTAAACTTCATGAAAGCAATCGTCACAGATAAAAAAATTGTGATTGTCGGTCTGGGAAAGACTGGGCTTTCGTGTGTGCGTTATTTGGATTCTTTAGGGAAGCAGATAACAGTGTTGGATACTCGGCTAAATCCTCCTGGATTAGAAGAGTTAATTAAAAACTATCCTCATGTTAAATATGCTTTTGGTGGGTTAGATCAAACGCTCCTAAGTAGCGCTGATGAAATTATTCTTAGCCCAGGTGTCGCCTTAAGTACGCCTGAAATTAAAACAGCAGCTGAACAAGGTGTCATTGTTCGGGGTGATATTGATTTATTTGCAGAAGCGGCGCATGCCCCAATAGTCGCGATTACAGGCTCAAATGGCAAAAGTACAGTAACAACATTATTAGGAAAAATGGCACATAAGTGCGGCCTAAATGTTGGAGTAGGCGGGAACTTAGGTGAGCCTGCGCTGAACCTTCTAGCTAAAAATGTTGATCTTTATGTACTTGAATTATCCAGTTTTCAATTGGAAACAACGCATAATCTGAATGCTGAAAGTGTGGTGTTAATGAATCTGTCTGAAGATCATATGGATAGATATACAAACAAGATGTCTTATCTACAAGCAAAGCAACGTATCTTTAAAGGCGCTAAAAGTATCGTCGTCAATGATGATGAGATGTTAAGTTCACCGCTGGTCAATACCTCAATGAAGCTACTCCACTATGGCCTGGGTTCTCAGGATCTGGAAAAGTTTTCAGTACTCGAAAAAAAGAATGTGCGCTATTTAGCGCAAGGATTTAAACCTTTAATTTCCGTTCGTGATCTGAAAATCAGAGGTGAACATAATATTAGCAATGCACTGGCGGCTTTAGCTTTAGGCAGTTCTGTTGGTCTAAACATGCCTGGTATGCTGCAAGCCTTAGTAGAATTTACCGGTTTAGATCACCGTTGCCAGTTTGTTCGAGCGCTTAATGGTGTTGAATATTTTAACGATTCAAAAGCAACAAACCCAGGTTCGGTTGTGACGGCATTAAGCAGTCTCGGTAAAGAAATCTCGGGAAGGGTGGTTTTGATTGCCGGTGGTGACGCTAAGGGGGCAGATCTAAGCTCGCTTCTTGAACCGGTGAAAAGGTTTGTGAAGGCTATGGTATTGATTGGTGTCGATGCAGAGAAATTTGCGGCCCTTGTCCAAAAAAATGTGCCTATTTATAAAGAAAACTCTATGCAAAGTGCAGTGCATAAAGCGAATTCAATTGCTGAAGAGGGAGATGTCGTACTGTTATCTCCAGCGTGCGCCAGTTTTGATATGTTCAAAAACTTTGAACATCGAGGTGAAGTATTTATGCGTGAGGTGATGTCCTTATGACAGCCAAGCCTTATTTACCTTTTCAGGGTGTTGATAGCGTCATGCTTGCCATAACAAGTATCTTGTTGCTGATTGGCTTAATTATGATTGCTTCTGCCTCAATAGATATTGCTGAAGCAAGAAGTGGCAATGCCTTTCATTATGTATCTCGGCATGGGCTGTTTATTGCTTTAGGTTTGATTGCAGCATTATTTGTTTATCAGTTGCCATCAAGCTGGTGGCAACAATCTGGTTGGTTAGCCTTAAGCATTTCATTATTTTTGCTGATCCTTGTGTTGATTCCAGGAATTGGTAAAGAAGTTAATGGCAGCATTCGCTGGATTGGTTTTGGCAGTTTGAATCTTCAGCCATCAGAGCTTGCCAAGCTATTTTTGGTGGCGTATTTAGCCGGTTATTTAGTAAGAAGAAGAGACGAAGTAGTTGCCTCTTGGTGGGGCTTTGCCAAGCCGATGATTGTCTTGTTTATCGTTGCTGTATTATTGCTTGCTGAGCCAGATTTTGGCGCCACTGTTGTTATTGGTAGTGCTTTTCTAGGGATGATTTTTTTAAGTGGTGCAAAAATTGGTCAGTTTATTCTGCTGATAGTTGCTTGTCTGATTTCGGTTGTGCTTTTAGTCGTTTCACAGCCATATAGATTAAAGCGTTTAACTGGCTATACCGACCCTTGGGCCGACCAATATGCGTCTGGTTATCAGCTCACTCAATCTTTAATTGCATTTGGTCGTGGAGATTTAGTGGGCGTTGGGCTAGGAAATAGTATTCAAAAACAATTCTATTTACCTGAAGCGCACACAGATTTCGTCTTTGCAATTTTGGCGGAAGAATTTGGGCTTATCGGGACATTAATCGTAATTTTGTTATTTGCAGTCTTAGTCTATCGAATTTGTAGAACAGGCTTTCTAGCAGAGAAAAAAGGTAAATTATTCAACGCGTATTTCGCTTATGGAATCGCAATTTTGTTAGGTGTGCAAGCCTTTATCAATATGGGTGTAAATATGGGCCTATTGCCAACCAAAGGCTTGACCTTACCGCTCGTGAGTTATGGTGGAAGTAGTTTGATAGTGAGTTGTATGTGCATTGGTATTGTCGCCAGAATACAAAAAGAAATTACCATTAATGAATCGCATGATTCTAAGAATGATAGCTCAGAACTTACATCAAAACGGTTTACTAAAGATCGCTATAAAATCCTGCTGAATACGCGAGATATTCAAGGAGGTGAGTATGCACGATAAGACTTTTTTGATTATGGCTGGAGGTACCGGCGGGCATGTCTTTCCAGCATTGGCGGTAGCAAACTCACTCATGGAATGTAGTGATAAAGTGCTATGGCTGGGCTCTAAAGGTGGTATGGAAGAAGGCGTCGTTACCAAAGCAAATATTCCGTTTTTTGGTATTGATGTAAAAGGTGTTCGAGGAAAGGGGCGTTTAAGTCAGCTTTTTGCACCCTTCAGGATTGCATCAGCTGTCTTTCAGGCTTTAAGCATATTAAAAAAGGTAAAGCCAGATACTGTATTAGGTATGGGAGGTTTTGCGTCTGGCCCAGGAGGATTAGCAGCACGTATTTTAGGAATCCCCTTGGTGATACACGAGCAAAACTCAGTTGCTGGGATGACTAATAGAATATTGGCTAAATTTGCCACTACGGTAATGACAGCATTCCCCGGTGCTTTTTCCGAGAAAGTTATTTGTAAAGTGGTCGGCAACCCTCTGAGAAAAGATATCGCTAGTTTATATTTTGAAAGAGATAAAAGTAATCACAAGCGAGAAAAATTGCACTTATTAGTTTTAGGGGGAAGTCTCGGCGCGCAAAGTTTAAATGAGATTGTGCCTAAGGCGATTGCTTTATTAGATGATGGAGCGAGGCCCTCTGTTTGGCATCAAACAGGAAAGAATAAGTCTGAAGGTGTTAGTCAGCTCTACAAGGACGTCAGCATTGAAGTAAATGTTACCGAGTTTATTGAGAATATGTCTGAAGCGTATAAATGGGCAGATTTTGTGATTTGCCGAGCCGGTGCGCTGACTATATCGGAATTATGTGCAGCGGGTTTAGGCGCGATTTTAATCCCTTATCCATTTGCTGTAGATGATCACCAAACAAAAAATGCTGAATATATCGTGAAAGGCGGTGCCGGCTGGATGTTAGCGCAAAAAGATTTGACGCCAAAAATTTTATCAGAGGTATTACAGCCACTTTTAGTAAAGGCGGAACGAATAAATATATTGTCAGAAGCTGCGCATAAGTTAGCTCAAATAGATGCGACTGAAATGGTTGCGAATGAATGCAGGAGAGTGAGCTATGCCTAGATCTTCAGAGCCAGGAAAGCAAAAAAGTTCATTACTGAAACATGCTGGCAGTATGTTGAGTGATATTCCTGAAATGAGACGAATCAGTCAGATACATTTTATTGGTATTGGTGGTGCGGGCATGTGTGGTATTGCTGAAGTCCTGATTAACCAAGGTTACACAGTGTCTGGTTCTGATCTGCATGCTACAGCTGTAACTAATCGTTTAGAGCAATTTGGTGCAACTATCTATTTCTCGCATGAAGCGTCTAATGTATCAAACGCTGATGTGGTGGTAGTTTCATCTGCGATTAATGAACAAAACCCTGAAATAGTTGAAGCAAGAAATAAGCGTATACCTATTGTACCGCGAGCTGAAATGCTCGCTGAAATAATGCGTTTTCGACATGGCATTGCAATAGCAGGAACTCATGGCAAAACAACAACAACCAGTTTGATTGCATCAGTCTTAGGAGAAGCAGGTCTTGACCCGACTTATGTTATTGGTGGTCGTTTAAACAGAGCGGGAACAAATGCGAGTTTAGGGGGGTCTAGGTATATCGTTGCTGAAGCGGATGAAAGTGATGCCTCGTTCTTACATCTGACTCCCATGATTTCAGTTGTGACGAATATTGAAGCGGACCATATGCACACCTATGGTGGCGATTTCTCTAAATTGAAGCAGACCTTCATCGACTTTCTTCATAACCTGCCATTTTATGGCGCAGCCGTTATGTGTATTGATGATCCAGTGATAAGGGACATTCTCCCCTCTATCTCTAGAGCTATATTAACTTACGGCATCAGTGACGATGCAGATTATCGCGCAATTAATATCCGCCAATCTGGAATGAAAAATCACTTCACAGCCAAAAGGCCAGGTGGCTTGGCCGATCTTGACATCTGCTTAAGCATGCCAGGACATCACAATGTTTTAAATGCCTTAGCCACCATAGCCGTTGCAAGTGATGAAGGTGTTGATGATGGCGCCATTCAGCGTGCTTTGGAAGAGTTTCAAGGCGTTGGGCGTCGTTTTCAAGTATATGGTGACTACAATTTGCCTGTGACAGGAAAAACAGGTGCCGAGAGAAATGTCATGTTGGTCGATGATTACGGGCACCATCCAACCGAAGTTGAGGCAACAATCAGAGCGATAAGAACAGGCTGGCCTGATAAGCGTTTAGTGATGATCTTTCAGCCACATCGCTATAGCCGAACCAGTGATCTCTATGAAGATTTTGTGAAAGTCTTGGCAGAAGTTGATGTGCTTCTGATTATGGATGTTTATGCTGCGGGCGAAAAAGCTATTCCAGGTGCAGATAGTCGGTCTCTATGCCGAAGTATACGGCAGAGAAGTGCTGTAGAACCTATTTTTATCGAAGGTGAAGTCACACTTCAAGAGATGACCAGAAATATACAAGACGTACTTGCAAATGTCCTGCAAGACGGAGATTTATTAATCACTCAAGGGGCAGGTAATGTCGGACAGATAGCCATTGCTTTAGCTGAGAGTAATTTAGGGTTTGCTAAGAAATGACTAAGGCTGGTATTCAGGAGTTAGGGCGTGTTGCCGTGTTGATGGGCGGATGTTCAGCAGAACGAGCTGTATCTTTAAAGAGTGGCCAAGCTGTGCTAGATAGCTTGCTTCGTTCT
>JBFJZQ010000043.1:0-14749 GCA_041622015.1 Oleiphilaceae bacterium | reverse complement strand
TGATGTACAAAAACTTCGACGTTTGTGGCATGGGACCACCCAGCTCGGGCGCCCTCACCGTCAACCAAATATTAGGCATGGTAGAAAATATTAAGTTAGAAAAGCGTTCAAAAGATGACCCTATCACTTGGCAATTAATTGCTGAAGCCAGCCGTTTAGCCTTTGCAGATCGCGGCCAATATATCGCTGACCCAGCATATTTTGATGTACCCAGTGGTTTGCTTGATAAGAATTATCTCAGCGCGAGAAGCCAGCTTATTAGCGCAGGCCTTGCGAATAAAAACGTAAGCTTCGGCACGCCACCTAATCTGACACAGTCAAATTTAGTGTCTGGCAATTCACCTGAACAAGCATCCACCACGCATTTCGTGATTGTTGATAAACAAGGCAATATTGTTTCCATGACCAGTACCATCGAAAATGCCTTTGGCTCGCGTTTGATGGTGAAAGGTTTTCTATTGAACAATGAACTAACAGACTTTTCTTTTCTCCCCAAAAATAACGGCATGCTGGTTGCGAATCGTGTTGAAGCCGGCAAACGCCCTCGTTCTTCGATGGCACCGACACTTGTATTTACGACCAATGATGCAGGAGAGCAACGTCCCTTGCTTGCCTTAGGCTCACCTGGCGGTTCACGCATTATCAATTTTGTGGCGAGTGCATTAATCCGGATTTTGGACTGGAATGAGAACCTGCAAGTTGCTTTCGACAGCCCGCATATCATGAATCGCTTCGGCACGATGGAATTAGAGGAAGACACTTCAGCAGCTAATTGGTCTGAAAGTTTTCAAAAAATGGGCTATCCCACTTCCGTGCAAGACATCAATTCCGGCTTGCACGGTGTTTTATTTCATGAAAGTGGCCTATTCGGCGCCGCAGATAAACGGCGCGAAGGTACCGTGATGGGGCGATAGTTTAATGCGCTAAAAATGTATGTTAAGCATTCATATAATACAGCGGCACAAAGGCAACAAGGAGCAGTGTGGTACCCATCACCATTAACGGTAATAAAATCCTTTCATGACGATAATAGAAGTTATTCCCTTCCTTAAGTGCCAGCTCGACTTCTTCATCTCCTACCACCTGTCTCGTTAACAAGTGATTTAGTGAAACCGGCGGGCTTAGGTAACCTAGCTCGAAGGCCATCAAACAAGTCATCCAAAAATGTATTGGGTGAATACCATTCGCATAAGCAACCGGAGCAATCGTACCCGTCACAAGAATCAGTGCGCCAAATGGGTCCATGACCATGCCGATAAATATCAGGAAGATAACCAAAAAACCCATCGTTAAATAAATCGAAGCAAAGGCCTCAGGAATCACCAAAGTACCGCCGCCTCGCTCGATCATGCCACCCACGGTGAACGAACAGGCCATCAGCATCAAGAGTGCGCCAATTTGTATGGCTGAATTATCCACCGCAACAGTGAAAGCTTTGGACAGCGTTGGGCTGGCTTTAGCGGTTTTATTGCGCTCAATAAAGTCTTTACTAAAGCGGCGTTCAAACCAAAGCACGGCGATCACGATAACCGGTAAAATAACCGGTGCGGTAAATTCGTCCAGTTGCGCATCTAATACGAAGTCATAAGCAAAAAGTACAGCGACTAAAATACCAATATAGGGTAAGAAATGAAGAGCATTGTTTAGTGAAGGTTTTAAAGCGACACTCGCTGGCGTAAGTTTGATCGGGTCTTTGCGGGTGATCATCGCAAACACTGCAAACACCACCATACTTAAAAGAAAGACTTTAAAACCCCAGTGAAAAAGCTCATCGGTGACAACTTCTTTATTCAAAATAGCAATGCCGACCACTAATAAACAGGGCCTGAGAACAACCCCGGAACCCGTCATTGCTGTGACTGCCAGTGATAATTGCCTGCGCGTTCCGACTCTGCGCATCTCTTGATAAACCACGGCGCCCATCGCAATAATGATGATGCCGGAAGCGCCCGTATAAGCGGTGGGAAATGCCAATAGTGCAATAGCAATAAAAGCCAGAAACTCAGGAGGTAAATGCCAGGGCTTTAAAATATCAAATAGTTTTGCACCGACTAAAGTTTCTTTTAGCAGCATCCCCACAAGAATATATAAGCCAATGGCTAGATGGAGATTGGTAAGTTGGAATATCTGCGTAAAGTAAATGGCAATACCCGGAAAATGCCCTTCAGCAATAAAGAACTGTAAACACGCTGCCAACAGCATGATGCTGTGTATGGGAATGGATAAAAACGCCTTCCAAAGAGAGCCGCCCTCTTGTAATACTTGATCAGTTTTTTTTAGGTGATACAGATTGATAACACAGAGTATGCATGCAGCCAAACTTAGAATGATTAATAACTCGGGTTTAGCAACGACCGTACCGGATGCATAAGAGCCTTTGATAAAAAGAATCGTCGAAAGCCCGAGGCTGCCATTGGCAATAAATTGTCCGATATTGGAGACTTTATGATCTAAACGAGAGTGAATGGAACGAAACGCAATATGGCTTTTTTTCCATGTGGTCACCACTGCCGCGAAGGCTAACAACAGAATCAATGTTAAGCGTTGATGCTCGATGGCATATAAACTAACAGCCGCTAAGCTATGCTCAATAGAACGAAAGATTTTAACCCAAACCGTAACGTTCTCTTTGTAGATAACAGCCGCCTGGTGCTGACTTTCACAAAGCTGTTTTTGGCTCAATAAAGAGTTCCGAGCGGCCTCTCTATCAAATTCGGTATCAAACAAATCAAAGTCTGCACTTTCTTCTGCGTGTTCTGCTTCTATTTCATCGAGCCTATGTTCAATATCAAAGCTTGGATCGCAGGTAACAACCGGTTCTTCACCCCGAAGTACAAAGTAGTCCGGCCAAAAATATGCCCCCATTTTGAGCATTTGACCATGCATATTCTCACTTGTACCGGCAATAATCGTGACAAATAAAAGCCCTAGAATAATGCTCGAGAACACTCGCTGAGTGTTCTTTTTTATAAATGAGGCTTGAGTATTAATGGCTGGACTGGACATAATCTACTTCAATATTGTTATTCTTAAATGGTATATGAGAGTTTGATTCAATGGATAAAACGACCGCCACTGGCAACGATCACCGTGATAAGACCTAGCGATAAATTTATACCGACCATTTTTCTCATGCTGTTTAAGCGATTTGCCGCATCATCCCAATCTGAAATGGCGACGGCTAACTTCAACCTTTTGAATGAAGCAAAGTATAGGTGACCATATACAAGGAACATGATATAGCCTAGCGCTAGCATGATATGCACATGCTTTCCGATAGCACCCATGCCGCCATATAGTGAAATCAGACCATGACCCGTTACAATTAAAAGAATAATTGCCAGCCAGACAAAGGTAAAAAACTGGGTAAACACACGACTCCATAAGGTTAATCTGACAGGAGGGTCCAGAAGTTGCGCCGCAACAGGACGAAGACAAACATAAGCGAAGAACATTCCACCTACCCAAATAACGGCAGATAAAAGGTGTAAAGATAGAGCAATGGACATCATCATTATTAATTTTCTCTTTTGGGTAGAATAAAACGCCGAAACTATAGCGTTAATAAGGATTATCTTACAAGGCTTAAATATGCTTTAGCAGGACTATATCTAATTTAAAGCACTTATTTTTAATAAGCCTTATATTAAACAAACATCATAAAAAAACGCTCGTAACTTAGGTTTATATTTGTGACTATAAAGCGTCATTTTTTTGCATGAATTGTAGATTTCAATTGCAAGGTAGCTCGTTTTATATGCTCAACTCCCAGTTAGGACTATTTCAGCATTTTCCTTTAAAAAACAAGAATCGAATTAACACTTTAAGCTGGCTAAGATTTTGCCTTATATTTGTTTATGCATGCTTTGTGTCGAGCAACTTAAACGCCATTAGCTTACCTTTCTTAAATGAAGGCATTCCGTTTGAAGTCAAACTGAAAGATATCGAGTCACCGGACAAACTCTCTGGACTCGTCGAACTTATCAACGAGGGTATAAAACGTCAGCGCGAAGAAAATGTCACCTTGAAACAATATTCCGAAGCTAACAAAATCGCCCGCTTTGAATTAGATGTCATCAGAAGAATACTCAAATCCCAAGGCTATTACCGCGTTTTCGTCACGTCTAAATTACACAGAAAAAATTCAGATAACACTCATAGCAAAGCTCCATCTGAAGACACTTCTCAGGTAGAGAAAATCATTTATCAGATTACCCCGGGTACTCAATATAAAGTCACTGATATTCAGTTCGAACTGGATAAAAGCATTGATATAGATGCCATGCCTAAATTAGCGATTAACTTAGGGGATGCCCTTATTGCAGAAAATGTCCTGACTGCATTGGATCAAATTCGCAGCTACATTCGAAATTTTTATTGTTTTTACGAAATACGCATCGACTACAAAGCGTTAATTGATGATCGCGACAGCAGTGCAAGGCTAAGCTTTAAGATGGAAGCGAGTCCGCAAACAAAATTCGGCCCTGTTTTTATCAAGGGAGTGGAGTCCATTGATTACGCCTATCTGAAGTCGTTTATCAATTATCAAGAAGGTCAATGCTTTAAGCGTGAGAAGATAGATGCCTCTCGTTTATCGGTATTACGCTCCAATCTCATATCAAATGTAAATATCAGTGTCAGCGAAATAGAAGATGATCAGGTTATTACCATTTACACCGTTGATGAAAGAAATCATCGCACCATTAAAGCAGGTATTGGTTATAGCACAGACGAAGGCACCTACCTCAGTTCTGCCTGGGAGCATCGTAATTTCAATGGTGCAGGCGAAAAGCTTGAAGTAAGTGCGCGCCTATCCTCAATACGCCAAAAAGTATTAGGTGAGTTTTTCATTCCTCGTTTTTTGAATGATAACAAGTCGCTCACTTTGTATTCCGAAGCGAAAAATGAAGAGTTAGATTCCTACGAAGCGCTGTCGTTAAAAGCAGGGGCTAAAATTGGTTTTAAACGCAGTGACTTTTTAAGGTATTTTATCGGTGCTGAATTAAAAATAAGTGATGTCAACGACGCAGGCGAAAAGGAATCCTTTTACCTCTTATCCTTTCCGCTTGAACTTGAGTGGGATCATTCAAATGATATCCTGAACCCAACAGAGGGTTTTCTGATCGCTGCTGAAATACGCCCTTATATGGATATAATCAATACTGAAACTAAATTTTATAAATCCATGATTTCTTTCTCTGGCTATCACACCTTTAATGTCGCGTTAAAACCAACTCTAGCTGCGCGTTACAGCGTCGGAACCATTACCGGCGAATCCGTTGAAAACATTCCAGCGGATGAACGTTTCTATGTTGGTGGTGGCGGTTCTGTTAGAGGTTACCCTTATCAATCACTGAGTAAGCTAGACGATGATGACCCGGAAGGCGGCGCTTCCTTCCAACAAATTAATACCGAATTGAGAATACGCTTTCTAGAAAATTGGGGGCTGGCTACCTTTGTAGGCGGCGGTTTCGCTTTTGAAGAAGCGACACCAAGAATTAATCAGGCATTATTATGGGGCGCCGGGTTTGGAATCCGTTATTACACAGCCTTTGCGCCCTTTAGAATGGACATCGCCTTCCCTCTCAATAAGCGAGAAAATTATGATGATGATTTCCAACTCTACATCAGCATTGGGCAGGCATTCTAAGTGAAAGCAAATAGCCCGCAGCCAGATACCCATTCAACAGAAGCGCAGCAGAATGAAGCAGATACGCATGCGCCATTAAAAAAAACACAAGACACTCTGCTCTTTAAAGTCGCTAAGTTTTTACTCCTTAGCGGCTTGTCTATTATTTTATTTACACTTTTACTCGCGCTAGTGGGGCTTAGCTTATTAGTCACTTCCCAAAGCACACGAGAATGGCTTGTAGCGGATCTGTCACCGACATTACTTGAATCTGATTCGCTACAACTCAAGGTCAACGGCCTTAACTCTCCTGAATTCGGCTATTGGTATGTCGAAGAAATCTCTTTCACTCTGGACAATGAAAAACTATTTAGCGCACATAAACTTCTATTAAGTTTTGACGCAACGTCACTTTTATCCAGAAAGTTAGATATTAATGAATTGAGTGCAGCCCACATAGTGTTCGCGTTGCCTGATACCACAGAGCCTGACGCTGACACCAAGGCAACAGCGCCTCAAAGTTCATGGCAGGCCTTACAGTTTCCTTTTCGGCTGCAAAAGCTTGCGGTAAATCATCTTGAAATCCTTAATAGCTCCTTAGATATTCCAAGCTTACAAATAGCTGGAAAAGCAAACCTGCTTTGGCAAGAAGCCTTTTTTGAAACTGACATCACGCTCACAACAAAAAGTGAGCAAGCAAGCCATATCAATCTACAAGCTCAGGTAAATGAACAGCTTTCCGGAAAAATTGAACTCAGTATGCAAGAACCTTCGGGTGCTTGGCTGGGTAAATTATTAAAACTCCCCGACACCCAAGCTGTCGATTTAAACCTGGAAGTTATTGCTAAAGCGGATGAATCCAAGCTGAACTGGGAGCTCAAGTCCTTGCGCATGCCCTGGCAAACCCATCAAATTGAAGGCTTTGGTCATGGCTATTGGGAGACTGAACTTGAAAAACTAGACATCGCTGAATTAGCCTTATTGATCGATCAAAAGCAGCAAAAAGTACACGGCTGGTGGCAAGATCAACTTTTTGACATAAGCGCAGATTTAGATCAGTTGCCAATTGGTATCACTGAGGCCTTTCAAGAATATATTGTCGGTGGACAAATTACTGCTTCACTGCATGCTTCGGGTCTTATATCTAACCCGGACATCCAGGCAACTATCCAGGCAGCGAGTCATTATAATAATGAAGCTGTCGCTGTTGACTTAACAGGGAATGGCAACCTAAGTACCTTTAATTTAGAAAATTCTCACCTGCAACTTGGAGATGCCAAGCTCAGTACAAGCGGCGAAATACATATAGAACAACAGCAATTTGATTTAAACATTCAGCAATTAAGCGGCCCGCTTCGAATGATAGAAGTGTTTGATGTGGCGTTACCTGATGATTTTGTTATCCACATAAATGAAGCAGAAGGCTCACTAAAGGGTCCGTTTATGGCACCTAAATACTCAGGTTTTACCCAAGCAAAAGGTCGCTATAAAGACCAGAGCTTCGAACTTCAGAGTAATTTCAAAGGCGATGTTGATCAGGTTGAACTGAGAAAGCTTCAAGCGCGTATTGCAGATGGCAATTTATCAGCCGATGGCTTGATCGACTGGCACAATGAAAAACTCGACCTTACGCTCGATAGCGACAAACTTTCCTTAAATCTTCTTCGCCTTTTTGATGTAGCGCTTCCAGCAGAGATAACAGCTAACTTAGGCGCCAAAGGATCGTTAAAAGGTGAGTTCACTCGTCCTTATTTTGTAGGTAATTTGAGCGCTAATGGCCAGTTCAAAAGACAATCATTTACAGCTAATATCAATGCAGATGGAGACTTACAAAGCCTCAAACTAGCTGATGTAACGGGGAAATTTGGTGATGCACATATTGAAGCATCGGGGAATATTAAGCTCGAGCAACAACAACTTGATATCAATATCAAAGAACTTTCTGCATCAACAGAACTCGCTGACACTTTCAACATAGATATTCCTGAAGATTTAGACCTGAACGTGTCGATAATCAATGGTAATGTGAAAGGTGCTTTCGATAAGCCTGCCTACAAAGGTACTGCTTCCGTTACCGGACACTTTAAAGATCAAAAATTAGCTGTTCAGAGTAAAGTACGTGGCAATATTGAGCAGATTGAATTTGACGGATTAATTGCCCAAATTGACGAAGGAGAACTTAAAGCCTCTGGCATGGTTGATTGGAAGAATGAACAACTGAATTTAACGCTCAATGCAACTGATATCCCTGCATATCTTGTTTCAGTTGCAAACGTAGAACTTCCTGATGATTTATCTGCAAGAATTAATACCCTCGGCACTCTGAAAGGAAGTTTTACCTTACCGCTGTTCAAAGGAGAAGCTTCAGCGAGTGGACATTATCAAGATACTAATTTTGAACTGAATACTGCATTAAATAGCTCCTCAGACCAAGTAGCGATTGAAAACCTCACTGCGACCTTCGTTATAGATAAAAATAATGATACCTCAAAAGCAAGCATTCAAGGTGCAGGAAAATATACCCTCTCTTCAAAGAAAGTTGAGGGAAAAATAAAGGTACATGACCTTCCCTATCAAACAATAGAACTCACAGGCGCGGAACTTCCAAAGAACCTAGCAGGCACACTGAACGCAGATTTAGTAATAACAGGCGCACTTCCCTTACCGATGATCTATGGGAGCTTAAAAAGCGAGGGAGTCTTCGAAGGTGAAACCTTTAGTTTAAATATTATCGGCTCTCAAAAAGATAAAATATTAGTATTCGATCAAACAGACTTAAGCTGGAATAACACAAGCATCACTGCAAACGGTATTGTCAGTGAAGATAATTTAGATCTGCATGTAAGTCTCAATGAATTAAAACTCACCGATTTTAATAAATTCGGATATGACCTAAAGCCCGGTAGCGTAGATTTGAACTTCGATTTACTTGGTTCAATTACATCTCCCAAACTCGATGGTTTGATGAAACTTACCGTCAATAATCAGGGGTTTTCGGAAGATATAAACGCGGCTAAAGAAGATATTGTCGTCACTACCACATTCACGACTAAAGATGATTTATTACTTGTGACCTCCGATGTTAAGCATGGCCAAGAAGCAAAAGGCAAACTGTCTATTGATAGCGAATTCACCGCCTTTCTTAACTGGCTAATCGGTAATGAAAATCCCCAAGATATAAATACACTGCCTTTAAAAATCAATGCCAAAGGTAATGTAGGACTAAACTGGCTTAATCATTTTATTGATCGAGACATCCAAAGTATTTCGGGTAAATTGATATTGGATACCCAGTTAACCGGCACCATAGAAGCGCCTAGCCTGAATGGTTCTTTGTTTTTAGATAGTGGCTCCTATGTCAATTCTCTGAGCCAGACCACTATTGAGAATGCTCAAATTGAACTCGCTTTTGATGAAAAGTCAGTGTCTATTGTAAAAGCGCACGCTGATGATGGCCATAAAGGCACGCTTAACTTAAACGGCAGAATAGCACTTCCAGATGGCGACAAGGGCTTAATCGACGTCACCCTGAATTTACACAATGCATCGTTAGTTCGAAGAGAAGATATCGAAGGTGATGCGAGCGGTTCCATTCAGTTATCAGGTGACTTTAATCAGATTCAAGTTAAAGGTGATGTAGAGGTTTATCCTTTTCAAATTATGCTTGATCTAATACCCAGTGACTCTATTCCGGAAATTGAAGTCAGTTCATTGGAAGACTCTAAGAAGGCAACTAAAGCCAGTCTTGAAGCGCCCCCCATTGCGCTGGATGTAAATATAAATGTCAATCAGCAAGCTTATATCCGTGGACGAGGCTTAGATGCAGAGCTTGAAGGCAAACTTGCTTTAACAGGCACAACTAAAAAACCCAATTACAATGGCCGCTTTAATGTAATAAGAGGCACCTTTGAGCTTTTTGCCAAAACCTTTAAGTTAGAAGAAGGCGATGTGCTTTTTTCCAACGATGCAGTTTCACTATTTGTCCA
This sequence comes from Oleiphilaceae bacterium, assembly GCA_041622015.1. Lineage (GTDB taxonomy): Bacteria > Pseudomonadota > Gammaproteobacteria > Pseudomonadales > Oleiphilaceae > PZPK01. Next base: position 5,134 of record JBFJZQ010000043.1, on the reverse strand, counting down.
AGGGCGTCATAGAGGCAAAGAGCTCACCTTTATCGCATCTTTATCCGGCACGATGGATAACTTGAAAATCGAACTTCGAACAGAGCCATCATTACCAGAAGATGAAGCCCTCTCCCGCTTACTATTTGGCAAGTCAGTACGCAATATTACGCCCATCCAAGCGATTCAATTAGCTTCTGCCATTCAAACCTTGCGCGGTGAAGGTGGTGGTTTTGACCCCTTAGGTAAAGCAAGAGAACTGCTTAATGTCGATAGTATTTCGGTGGAATCACAAGAAACCAGCCAAGGAAATGGTATTGCTGTCGGTGTAGGTAAATATATCACGGAAGGTGTTTATGTCGAATTAGAAAGAACACCCGAGCCCTCTCAGCCCTGGAAAGGATCTGTAGAGGTCGAACTGACACCTAACGTGAACCTTGAAACGACCACCGGTGGTAGTTCTGGATTTGGCGGCGTTGAGTTACAGTGGAAAAATGATTATTAACCAATACCTAGGATGAACTACCCATTTCTACCTTATTCAAATTTTTAAGATTAAAAAAGGTGCCATCACGTGACATTAAAAAAAATAAGTTCTCAGAAAGTTTTTGAAGGCTGGCATCAACAGTTCAGCCATTATTCAGCGAATACCAATTGCACAATGCGCTTTGGCATATTTCTACCACCTCAGGCCAATAAAAAAAATAAAGTACCCGTTATTTATTGGCTGTCAGGCTTGACGTGCACCGACGAAAATTTTATGCAGAAAGCAGGCGCATTAAAAAAAGCTGCTGAACTTGGTTTTGCAATAGTCGCCCCTGATACCAGCCCACGTGGTGATGACATTCCCGATGACCCAAAAAAGGCTTACGACTTTGGTATAGGCGCAGGCTTCTATATTAATGCGACTCAAGCGCCGTGGCGTGAAAATTATCAAATGTATGCGTATGTGGTAGATGAATTACCGGCATTAATTGAAGCTAATTTTCCGGTAAGCCAAAAACGTGCACTGAGTGGACACTCCATGGGTGGCCATGGCGCTTTTATGATTGCTTTAAAGAACCCAGAAAAATATTCATCTGTCAGCGCTTTCAGTCCCATTTCTAATCCCATAAATTGCCCTTGGGGTAAAAAAGCATTTAGTCATTACTTGGGTGATGATGAATCGAAATGGAAAGACTATGATAGTAGTAAATTAATGCGCCTACAGAAAAAGGGACCACCCGCGTTTGTTGACCAAGGCAGCGCAGACAATTTCTTAGAAGAACAATTACACCCGCATGCACTTACGAAATCTGCTCAAGAAAGTGGCTACCCGCTTACTCTAAGAATGCAAGCAGGTTATGACCACAGTTATTATTTTATCAGCACCTTTATTGATGAACATTTACAATTTCATGCTGATCATTTGAATTAGAATTATTATCAATATTCAGTCAACACCATTCATCCAAGTTTCAAAACTTAGCAGCAGCTTATGAGAATTAATAAAACTGAACTACATCAAAAAATTGAACAACAATTAATCATGCTACTTACAAGCACTTCTGAAGCTGCTATACAAGCTCGTGCCACCGCAACCGACGAAGAGAATAAAGCAGAAAATAAATATGACACCTTAGGATTAGAAGCGGCGTATTTAGCTGAAGGTCAATCGAAGCGTGTTGCAGAATTCGAACAGAACTTACATATTTTCAGAAACCTGAAAGTGACAGAGTTTGATGAAAACAGCAGCATTAAGATAGGTGCTTTGATCTCGCTAATTTCCAACAAAAACGATAACAAATATGTCTTTTTAAGCCCGGTCTCTGGTGGCATTGAATTCACATATGAAAATATCAAAATTATGTTGATAACTGAATTATCCCCATTAGGTAAAGCCTTGAAAGGAAAATATGTTGGCGATGAACTTAAACTGAAACAGGCCGAACATGAGATCAGCTATGATATTAGTGATATTTGGTAAGAATTTATTTCAACAAGGTAGTGTTTATGCTTGATCACGTGGAATATATAAAGATATTTATCGGACTACTCGCCATTGTTAATCCCTTTGGAACGATTCCCCTATTCATTAGCATGACAGTAAATGAAAGCCCTATTCAAAGGAGAAAAACGGTCGACTCAACAGCCTTAGGGGTTTCAATTATACTGCTCACCATTTTGTTTTTTGGTCAGTATATTTTGCAATTTTTTGGAATTTCGATTGACTCTTTCAGAGTGGGCGGCGGCATTCTGCTGCTATTGATGGCCATTGCTATGCTGAATGCTAAAACAAGCAGCGTAAAACAAACTGATGCCGAAGCCTACGAGTCTTTAGACAAAGAATCCGTTGCCATAGTGCCCTTGGCAATGCCTATGTTGGCAGGTCCTGGGGCAATTAGTACAGTTATATTAGCATCCCATAAAGGCAGTGGTTTTGGTCATTATTTCGGTATCGCTCTAGGCATACTAGTGGTAAGCCTCACGGTTTGGCTTGTCCTAAGAACCTCTGGCTGGATCACCAGAAAACTTGGCGCGACGGGTATTAATATTTTTTCAAGAATTATGGGGCTGATTCTCGCCGCGATAGCGATCGAATTTATTGCGAATGGTATAAAAGGTCTTTTCCCGAGCTTAGTTTGATTTTAGTGAACCACTTTTAAATTCATGACTGAGCCATTAGCGCAAAAAAACAAGACCATTTTCAAGTTACAGCACGCTAACCTTAGAAGATAAAGGAGATAACTATGAACTCAGTGGGTCGTTTATTAAGTCGTCACCTCCAGAATATCACCCCAGGTAAAGTCACCTGGATAGGTTTAAGACCTGCACGCAAAGCAGACATAATAACTGCTGCTAGTGTTGAGGCCCTTGCAGGTTTAGGCTTAGAAGGTGATCGCCGCTGTGAAGGCAAAGCAGGCTCCGCAAGACAAGTGACCCTGATCAATCAAGAACATATTCAGCTTGTTGCTGGCTTATTAGGGTTAAAAGAAATTGACCCTAGCCTCTTAAGACGGAACATTGTGGTACAAGGCATTAATCTAATGGCGCTCAGACACCAACGTTTTCGTATTGGAGAAGCTGAGTTTGAAGCAACAGCCCAATGCCACCCTTGTTTAAGAATGGAACAGGTATTGGGGCAAGGTGGCGTCGCAGCCATGCTCGGCCATGGTGGTATCTGCGCAAAAATCTTAATCAGCGGCAAGATAGCTGTTGGTGATGCAGTGATAAAGCTAGATGAAGTTAACAGCTAGTATGGCCCGCCCTTCAGGATTCGAACCTGAGACCTTCCCCTTAGGAGGGGGATGCTCTATCCAGCTGAGCTAAGGGCGGTAAACTTGAAGGCGGCTATAATAACCATCCCTTAAGCGCATCTCAAGCCCTTGTTTCTATTACTGAGCTAGGAACCTTGAAATAAAATTTAAAGTGCATCTACCTTCTTACGCAGATGTAGATATCGTTTATACTGCCGGTGCTGTGAGGGGATATGCTGGACATTTTTTAAACATTGATCACATTTGCGTTTTAATTCCGGGTTGCCTCCCTGCTCTTTAATCTGTTTTAGCATAACCTGGACAATATTGAGATTTAGCGCTGGGTGCTTAGGGGTGACAGACAAAGCATCATCAAATACTTTGATTGCTTCGGCTAGGTCACCTGTTTCAAAGGCTTTGATACCCTCTTTATTCAAATGTCTGGCTTTGACTTTTTTCTGCAAGCTAACCGGCTCATCTAGTAGCTCTTCAATATCGTTCATGATCGATTGATTATCACCATGCTTTGATGCAAGGTCACTTAACAACTCTTCAGCCTGTGACTCTTCACCAATGCTATAGAGAGTTTTGGCAAATTCTAAAGTGGTATCTGCGCTAGCACGCTCCATGTCCATGGTTTGTTTTGCTTGTTCTAACACTGCCTTGGATTTGGCTTCATCACCTTGGCCTTTGTGGACACGTGATTCAATCAACATTGCGCTGGTTTTTACATCAGGATCATCTTTGAATTTCTTAGCAGCACGACCCAAAGTATGGACAGCTTCTTTAGCTCTTTTTTTGCCTAGTTCTGAGGTATCCCCTTCCGATAGATCTGATAAGCACTTACCTAAATTCAAATAGTTATCAGGAGACTCGTGTACAGAGTTATATCCTAGCTTAACGCTTTGCCTAAAAGCATCCGCCGCTGCTTCAACATCTTTATTTTTAGTGCATACTTCAGCAAGCTTAGTTTGTCTTAAAATGGCCATAGGCGAAATTTGAACAGCACTTTTTAAAGTCGCTTGAGCTTCTCTGGCTTTGCCTTTCTTAAGCTGTGCTTCTGCTAACCAATCATAGGCTTCAATCATATTGCCATTATGTTTAATCAAAGAAGATAAGCCACTGATCGCGTCTTCATACCGACCTAATGCAATATTGACCTTACCTAAACCTAGATTTGCCCAGCCTATATCTCTTTTGGAAAGAACATCTTCATAGATTTTTTTTGCTAACTCGTATTCACCTTTTAAATAGTAAAGGCTTGCAAGTTTTCTGAGGCACCATGTTATGTATTTTGTTTCAGACTGCATTTCCCTATTAACTAATTGAATTGCGAGATCATAGTTTTCAGCATCTATTGCTTCATTTATGGGTTTTAATATCTCGCGCTGCTCTATCATGCCATCTAAACGCTTCTGAAGAACTGCTTTAGTAATGGGTTTAGTGATATAGCCGTCTGGAAGATATTCTAGCGCCCCCATCACCATATCTTTCGATGTTTCAGCAGTTATCAATATAAAAATACTCGTTTGCTTGAGCAATTTGTTATGTCGTAGTTCTTCAAGAACTTGCTGTCCATTTTTCCCTGACCCTAAATTGTAGTCACATAAAATAACGTCAAACTCTGCAAATTCACATCGTGCAACTGCATCTTCCCCATTACTGGCGACTTCAATGCTTTCAACTCCAAAAGCACGAATCATTTGCTTTATAGATAAACGAAAGTTCTCAAAATCATCAACGACTAGAAAACGTATGCTTCTATAGTATTTGGCTAATTGTATTTGACGCTGTAAATCACTCATAAATTTGCTTTTTTTAACCAGGTTTGTCTGAATTCTATACACTCAATAAAACGTGCGATTAATATTTAAGTCTAGCCTTAAATTAAAAATATGCGTTTTTTTTAATTTATCAAC
>JBFJZQ010000042.1:0-14934 GCA_041622015.1 Oleiphilaceae bacterium | reverse complement strand
GCTCAATTATTGGCAACAAAGTGGCTTTGGTCTTACAATAATGAACGCCCGCATACGGCGATTGGAGGCATACCGCCTAGACAGTTACTGAATGCAGCTTAATCTCTACTTTTAACTTCGATTAGGAATGGGGGGATTACATCCGTACTATGATTTGATGCTTACTACAGCCATATATAACACTGGCCTTAGCTGAATCAGAGTACAGTCGATGTATTTAAGACTCGCAAGATCTATTTCCAAGCGTTTTAAAGCAATTGATTCCTCGCAAAACCCAAACGTTCCAGCATCACTAGATTGGCGCTTCATTGGTTGGCTTTCTGTTTCAATGCATTCATGCAAGACTATCCTTTTAATCAAGCTTTACGATTTACCGTGATTTCTGTCGAGCGTCCTTAAGAACTAGTATTTCATCACGCTTTACCCCTGACATCACACATTAACTGGCAATATCTAAATCAGTCACGCTTCCATTCCCCTACCAGGCTAACGCAATATCAACACGGGAACGGTACTCGTGGCTAGCATTTTAGTGGTGTTGCTGCCAACAATGAATTCTCTAATTCGTGAATGACCAAAGGCTCCCATCACCTTCAGTTCAATATTGAAGCGTTCCTGAAAGTCCATCAGACTCTCATTGACATCACCCTGAAGTAGATGAGGCTGAACCTGATGGCCTTTGCGAGATAAGATTTCACATGCAATCTCAAGATATTCATAGTTTTCCGACGTCTCTTTTCCAACCATCACGACATGCCCTGGAAGATTGGACAGCAAAGGAGTGTTCGCAATTCGCTCGATAGCTTTGTCTGCGGTTTGGCTGCCATCATAAGCCAACATATAGTTGCCGGGGGTCGAAAATTGACCTGTCGCCATCAATATGGGTGTATGGATTGCTCTCACGACATTTTCTATATGGGAGCCTATGACTTGCTTATTCAATTCGTGTTCTTCACCAAGTCTACCTATAACAAACAAGCGGGTGTGTTCTTCATACGACAATAGCGCGTCTAACAACTGGTCGTGACGCTGTTCAGTCGTGACTTCAACCGCCCCGTTAGCTAAAGCAAGTTGTTTGGCATCTTCCAGCAAATGCTTGCCGTGCTCGATAGCTAACTTGTTCCGTTTTTCATCCAGTGCCGTCAACTCTTTTAGCAAATGCTCTCGACTACCAAGGCCAATGGTTCCAGACAAATCTTCTTTTGCTAAAGATCTGTGTTTTTCCAGCACATGCAGAAAGGTCAATGGTGCTTCCAGGATAGCGCTAGCCCAAGCGGCGGTATCGCATACAGTAGTTGAGATAGCTGATGTATCTATACAGGCAGTAATTCGATGTTTTGTCATTATTGTTCTCCTTGGGTTAGTGGCCAGCCATTAGTTTTTCAACTTCTTCAGGCTTATCGTAGACACCAAATTTATCGATGACGGTAGCGGTTGCTTCAGTCATACCGATGATATCGACTTCAGCGCCTTCACGGCTAAACTTGATAACGATTTTATCCAGCGCGGCGACCGAGGTAATGTCCCAAAAATGCGCTTGGTGTAAATCGATGGTAACGCGATCAACTACTTCTTTAAAATCAAAAGATTCCATGAAGTGATCTGCCGATGCAAAAAACACCTGGCCCACTACGCTGTATCGACGATGGCCTTCTTTGGGGCTATCATTCTTAACGATCATAAAGCGACCAATTTTATTGGCAAAAAACAATGCGGCCAATAAGACTCCGGCGAATACGCCGATAGCTAGATTGTGGGTTGCCACGACTACAACGACGGTCGTTATCATTACAATATTAGTGGATAGCGGGTGTTTTTTTAGATTTCGAAGCGAGTCCCAAGAAAAAGTACCGATTGATACCATAATCATCACCGCGACCAGCGCTGCCATGGGGATTTGTTTTAACCAATCATCTAGAAATACGACCATAATCAAAAGAAAAGCACCTGCAGAAAATGCCGAAAGCCGCCCCCTACCACCAGATTTTATATTGATAATTGATTGACCAATCATGGCACAACCGGCCATGCCTCCCATAAGGCCGGCACCAATATTAGCAATACCTTGACCTTTACATTCACGGTTTTTATCACTTTTGGTATCGGTTAAATCATCGACAATAGTTGCTGTCATCATGGATTCGAGTAAACCAACAACGGCCAGACCAATGGAATAAGGTAATATTATTTGCAGGGTTGTGAGATTTATCGGAACATCAGGCCAAAGAAAAATAGGCAGGGTATCGGGTAGCTGTCCCATATCACCAACGGTGCGAATATCTAGGTTCAACAATGTGGCAATCACTGTTAGAGCAATGATACAGACAAGTGGCGAAGGAATGGTTTTGCCAATAGCAGGAAGTAAGGGGAACAGATATATGATCCCTAACCCAGCTGCAGTCATCGCGTAAACATGCCAAGTCACACTGGTTAATTCTGGCAACTGCGCCATAAAAATGAGAATAGCCAATGCATTCACAAAACCTGTAACGACAGAGCGAGAAACAAACCGCATTAAGCTACCAAGTTTCAAAAACCCAGCCACAATTTGTAGTACCCCAGTTAACAGTGTGGCGGCCAGCAAATATTCCAGCCCGTGCTCTTTTACCAAGGTGACCATTAACAGTGCCATGGCCCCCGTCGCCGCACTAATCATACCTGGACGCCCACCGGTAAAAGCAATGACGACAGCAATGCAAAAGGACGCGTACAGCCCAACTTTTGGATCTACGCCAGCAATAATAGAAAAGGCGATCGCTTCAGGAATCAAAGCTAACGCAACCACGATACCCGCGAGCATATCCCCACGAATATTAGAAAACCAATCCTGCTTTATTGATTCAATCATTAATTAACTACCTATAAATAAACTGTAATGCCCAATAATACATACACATCAAAACGAGAAATGTGGAACAAAAGAAGGGGTTGCACAAAAGATGTGAGCCACCTAAAAAATAAGAAGATGACAATCTAACTGACTGTGAGCAATAGGCTAAGGTGGACTGATAAGCAAAGTACTTTCCTATAAAATAAAAATGTAAGAATAATTCAAAAAGCTAGTTTATTACATACGGGATATAATCGCCGTTAATGACTAGCAGAGGTGTTAAAGAAAATAACCGATGCCCCTACCAAGCATAATTAAGCACCTAATCCGTCCCATACTGAAGGCATATGCTCTTCGATAGTCGCCGCCCACACTAATGACATAGCAATATAAATCCCACCATAAGCAGCATAGGCTCGTCCGGCAAAAGATGCGTCCACAAGTGACAGAATCCATCCAAAAAGCGCAAGCGACAGTAGGCCTGGAATCAACCAAAAGATACTTTTATCAAGCTTGTACCACATCCAAAAAGTGTAGCAGCCTGCAATTTCAAACACGGCTGCTACGATAAACCATAAAAAACTCATATTACGTTACTTGTACCTTGTGTTTGGTGCTTAGGTAACCCCAACGAGATTAGCGCCGTCAGAAAGATAAAACCAGCCGATACCCAAAGACACATCGCCAGACCATAGCCCTGATATAGCCAGCCAGATAATACGGTACCAATTAATCTACCCATAGCATTTGCCATGTAATAAAACCCCACATCCAGCGATACACCGTCTTCACCAGCATAACTAACAATGAGGTAGCTGTGTAATGAAGAGTTCACCGCAAAGACTGCTCCAAACACAAGTAAGCCCACTAATAGCATCGTTTCTGCATGCCAGCTAAAGGTTAGCGATAACGCAATGATGATAGGCAAAACACCAAGCCCCAATGCCCAGACAAGTGCATGGCGACCATCGGGCGACTGACCACTTTTGGTGCCTGTAATTTTGGGGGCAATTCCTTGTACAAAGCCATAAGCAATGACCCAGGTTGCCAGAAAACCTCCCACATACCAGTGATCCCAACCAAAGGTGCTCGCTAAATAAACTGGCAGTGCGACAACAAACCAAACATCTCTTGAGCCAAACAAAAACATTCGAGCAGCGGAAAGGTAATTGATTGCTTTGCTTTTGGAGAAGATCTCAGTGAACTTGGGTTTGTTCTTGGCTTTGCCCATATCCTTTTTTAAGCTAATTAAGCTGAATATCCAAACTAAGGATAAGGCCGAAGCCATACCTATAATTGTACCTTCAAATCCAAATAGGCTTAAGAGAGCGCCACCAAGGAAAAAACCAGCACCTTTTAGAGCATTCTTTGAGCCTGTAAGTATAGCAATCCACTTATAAAGCTGACCTTCAGCATTCGTAGGAACCAACAATTTAATAGAGCTTTTAGCGCTCATTTTATTTAGGTCTTTTGCAATACCTGAAACGGCTTGCGCCGCCATCACCCAAGGAATCGTCAGCCATGCACTAGGAACCAACAACATGGCCAGCGCAACAACTTGCAAAAACAAACCAATATTCATGGTTTTGTTCAGGCCCAGCCTCGCACCTAGCCAACCCCCAATTAGGTTAGTGATGACACCAAAAATCTCATAAAAGAGAAACAGCATTGCGATTTCTAGCGGGTTGTACCCCAAAGCATGAAAGTGCAGCACAACCAACATACGTAATGCACCGTCAGTCAGGGTAAAAGCCCAATAGTTACCCGTTACCACCATATATTGGCGAATTTCGGGGGAAAGCTGTGCAAGCCAACTCATCAACAGCTACTCCTTATCAGACTTGCCAACTAAGCGCATTAGTTCTGCTGTTCGGTTTGCATAACCCCATTCGTTGTCATACCACGCATAGATCTTCACTTGAGTACCATTGACCACCATCGTCGATAAGGCATCAATGATGCTTGAACGAGGATCTGTCTTATAATCAATCGACACAAGAGGACGCTCTTCATAGCCCATAATATCTTTCAACTCGTTTTCAGCGGCGTTTTTAAATAATAAATTCACTTCTTCAGCGGTTGTTGCTCGGCTAACTTCAAATACACAATCCGTGAGAGAGGCGTTCGCAAGTGGAATGCGTACAGCGTGGCCATTTAATTTACCTTTTAACTCAGGAAAAATATGGGTAATTGCCGTAGCAGAGCCCGTTGTGGTCGGAATCATACTCATACCACAAGCACGCGCTCGTCGAAGATCTTTATGCGGCGCATCCAAAATGGTTTGCGTATTGGTAATGTCATGAATAGTGGTCATTGAACCATGAACGATACCGAGCTTTTCGTGAATTACTTTAACCACGGGAGCAAGGCAGTTTGTAGTACAAGACGCGGCTGTCACAATAGGATGTAACTCTTTATTATAGAGCTGATCGTTAACGCCCATCACGACATTTAAAACGCCTTCTTCTTTAACGGGTGCGGTCACGACAACACGCTTTACGCCTTGATCAAGATAGGCTTGAAGCACTGCTTTGTTTTTCATCTTGCCACTGGCTTCGATCACGACATCACAGTCAGACCAATCTGTTTCAGCTATTGTTTTGTTTTGCGTACACGTAATTCGCTTACCCGCCACAAGCATTGTGTCATTTTCATGGGTTGCTTGATGGTGCCAAATACCATGCACAGAATCGAATGTAAGTAAGTGAGCCAATGTGGCTGCATCACCTGCAGGGTCATTGATTTGAATGATTTCGATATCATCCCAATCAAATGCAGATCTCATTGTAAGGCGGCCCATACGACCAAAACCATTGATACCAACTTTAATAGACATAATTACCTCAGTTTGAATAGTGTGTTTTCAAATAATTAATATGTGCAGGATGCGTTAATGCTTTCGGTCGGATGCTTTGAATCTTCTGCTTTACATCCTCCCAAGCTTCACCGGTCTCAAGTAATAAAATAGCCGCCATTAAACCCGTTCGGCCAGAGCCTCCTCGGCAATGAATCGCAATTGTTTCTTTATGCTCAATCAACGCTAAAAGTTCATTTTTCGCCAGCTCCCACGCACCTTTGAAAGATTCAGCTGGTTCGCAATCGTCTTCGATAGGCAGTTGATACCAAGCTATATTCTTTGCTGCTGTATCCCGTTCAAGCGACGATACTGAAAGTGATTCTATTTCATCATCAGATAAGACTGTGATTATGTTCTTTGCACCTGCTTCTTTTAGGGTTTCTAGTGCTTCAGAGACACTTGTATCTTTTGTTCCTGGACAAGGTGTAAAAACAAACTTTGCTCCATTTTTAAGGGGCAATATATCAAAGGGATGAGGCATTCGTAGCTCCTAGGTATTTATAAATAATTTATTTGTCATGAGTTGGTAATGGTTGTGGATCAAAAGCACAGTTTAAAGAGGTGCAATTTTTCGCAAATTCTATAGATTCTATTTGAATGCTCACGTGAGAGATTTCAAAGCGCTCGTGTAATAAGCTCTTAAGTTCTTCAAGTAGCTTAAAATTGAACTCATCATTATTATTAACAACGACATGCACACTCAGAGCATTTTCAGTCGTCGACATTGCCCAAATATGCAAGTCATGAACATGCTGGATTTGGGTATGATCATTTAATACTTGGCTGATAGATTCAGAATTAATATTGTCTGGTACACCCTCAAATAAAAGGTGGGTTGAACCTTTAAGCAATGACCAAGTACTCAGCACAACGACTAACGCGACTAATAAACTCATAGCAGGATCTAACCAAGAAATAGGCCAAAATAAATAGATTACACCCGATATAACAACGGCCAGTGATACCAAAGCATCCGCTGCCATATGTAGAAATGCCCCCTTAATATTTAAATCGGTGTGACTTCCTTTAATAAACAGTGCTGCCGTTAGCGCATTAATAATAACACCCACGCCTGCCACCCAAATTATGGTCATTGGTTGTGTACTATTAACTTGATCTAGTCGTGATATGGCTTCCCAAGCCAAGGCACCCATTGCAAAAAGTAAAATAACCGCATTAAAAAAACTGGCTAAAACCGATGCTTTTTTCCAACCAAAGGTATGATTCTGGTTGGGTTTAATATTTCCAACAGCAAAGGCCATCCATGCCAGTAGCAAACCGCCAACATCGCTTAAGTTGTGACCCGCATCAGCAAGTAACGCTAAAGAATTAATCTGCCAGCCGAATGTAAATTCAAGCAAAACATAGCCAAGATTTAGGGCAATCGCTATTTTAAATATACGCCCATAATTTTGAGTATGGATGTGTTCATGAGTCATTATGAAACCTTTAAGCGCGAACGAGTGATCCATTTAATTGAGTGCCAGGCATGAGCGTATTAAACACAGTGCCATATTTTCGAACATTCTCATGTAGAAGCGCTAAGCGATGGTCTGACTCTTGGCTTGTCACCTTAATCGTGTATTGAATGGACTCCATCTTTGGCGGTACATCCTGTCTGATACCTGAGATATCAACTTCTACTCCCTGTAGCTCAAAATTTAAAATGGGAGTAACTCTTTCAATACCCTTAATAATGCATGCCGCTAAAGCACTCATTAATAATTCAGCTGGATTAAAGGCATCAGCACGGCCTTTTAGATCAGTATCAGCGACTAATAACGCCTCTTTACATTTGATCAAGGTTCCATGTTCATTTTCTCTTTTGGCGGTTACTTTGAAGCTCATTTTAGTGCTCATAGTGCCTCTCTTTATTGCATCGGTAGTATTTAAGTTTGTTAGCCTTCATTAGTGAAGGCTAACAGTCAGGCTATAAACTTAAGCCACTAACCACTCTTTTATTTCGGAAAGCTCTGGAACCGAACCCGAGTGCACTAGAATCTCATCAATAACGACGGCAGGCGTACTCATAACACCGTAAGACATAATGACTTGCGGACTCGTTTCTTTTGATACTGAAACAGAAATCTCATGCTCACTGGCCACTTTTTCAATTAACTCAGCGGTTTTTACGCACTTTTTACAGCCACTGCCTAATACTTTTATTTGTTTCATAAATCACCTCATAAAAAAGAAGAAAACGCGTTAAATATCCAGCCAACCAATGTGAATGACACGAGCAGCATGACAAAAACTGTGGCTAACAAACGCCATTGCATCACTTGCTTAAGCAGAATAAATTCAGGAAAACTTGCTGCAACAGTACTCATGCAGAATGCGAGCGTTGTGCCTACAGGAAGGCCATTATTGATGAGGCTTTCCATCACAGGAATAACACCTGTTGCATTTGAATAAAGCGGTATACCTAATAGAACGGCGGCAGGAACTGACCACCACTGGCCATCGCCTAGGTGTTGTTCAATCCAACCGTCTGGAACAAAACCGTGTAAAGCAGCTCCTAGCCCAACTCCCACAATCACCCATTTCCATACGCGACCAAAAATTTCTAATGACTCTTCTTTAGCAAATTCATGACGTTCTTTGAAAGATAAACTTTCCGTAGATTCTGCTGCCTGCATTGAATTTTGGGTATTTTGTTGTCCTTGTTTTAACGCATCAGCGGCAAAAGACTGTAACCAGCGTTCCGCTTTGATCGTATCCAAAAATAAACCGCCAAGAATACCAACGGCCATACCAATAACAACGTAGAGGACTGTGAACTTCCAACCGAGCAAACTCATTAGAAGTAAAATCGCGACTTCATTAATCAGTGGCGATGTCAGTAAAAAAGACATGGTGATGCCAACAGGAATACCAGCAGAAGTAAAACCAAGAAATACGGGGATACTAGAGCAGGAGCAAAATGGTGTAATTGCACCAAAGCTTGAACCCATTAAGTAACCGATACCTCGATTTTTACCTGCCAAGTAGTCCCGAACTTTTTCTACTTTCAGGGAGGCTCTAAGCAGTGCAATGAAGTAAATCATCACAATAAGCAAAACAAATATTTTACTGACATCTTCAATAAAGAAATGTATCGCATCCCCTAGTTTGGTGTCTGCGGATAGACCTAAAATGGCATAGGTCAGCCAGCTCGCGAAATCAGTAAATACTTGAAACATATTTATTCTCCAAACCAGTGACGGGTTCTATTGGCAAAATAGACCAAAGACAACATGACAGGGACTTCAACCAATACACCAACGACCGTGGCCAATGCTGCGCCAGAGTGCAGCCCAAATAATGAAATTGCTACGGCAACTGCCAATTCAAAAAAATTCGATGTACTGATCATGCCAGCAGGTGCAGCAATATTATGTGGAAGTTTTAAGGCTATCGCTGCCGCATATGCAATAGCAAAAATCCCATAAGTCTGTATGAGTAATGGAATCGCAATCAATAAAATTGTGACTGGCTGTGAGAGTATTGTTTCAGCTTGAAAGCCAAACAATAAAACGACAGTGCCTAGTAAACCAACAATTGACCAAGGCTTTAACGTATTCAATAATTCCTGTAAACGATGTGGGTCTTCACTTTTGCTTAATAGTTTTCTGGTAGCAATACCTGCTATTAACGGGAGTACCACATAAAGCACGACTGAAAAGAGTAATGTTTCCCAAGGCACTTCAATATCGCTAACGCCTAGAAGAAAAGCAGTAATCGGAGCAAAAGCAAATATCATAATGATATCGTTCACCGATACTTGTACCAACGTATAGTTAGCATCGCCTTTAGTTAATTGGCTCCAAACGAACACCATCGCAGTACAAGGCGCTACGCCCAATAAAATCATACCTGCAATGTATTCATTGGCACTTTGTGGATCGACCAGAGAGACAAAGAAAACCTTAAAGAATAACCACCCTAATGCCGCCATGGTAAAGGGTTTGATCAACCAGTTAATCACCAGCGTCAGCAGCAATCCTTTCGGCTTTTTTCCCACGTCTTTAATCGCACTGAAATCAATCTGCACCATCATCGGGTAAATCATGACCCAGATTAAAACGGCTACCACCAAATTGACATGAGCCCATTCCAGCGAAGCAATCAGTGTAAATTGCTGAGGGAAAAAATTACCCAGTAATACGCCTGCTGCGATACAGATACCAACCCAGACAGACAGATAGCGTTCAAATGAGCCCATAGAAGTTTCCTGTATGACAATTTATATATGAAAAAACATATGTGTTAGATTAAATTTTTAGCAACAATTAACTACACGATTCGGCCTATCACCCATACGCGATAAATTGGTTAGGTTTTCTTTTAAAAAAACCTGATTTGATTCAACCGTTTGTTCAATGACAGATTTCGCCCAATCCGGTAACGCAGGATTGATACGGTAAAAAACCCATTGCCCCTGTTTTCGATCGAGTAGTAATTCGCACTGGCGCAATTGCGCCAGATGGCGTGAGATTTTTGGTTGTATCTCGTTCAACGCCTCTGTTAGCTCGCAAACGCACAGCTCATTTTCTCTCTGAATCAGCATCAAGCAACGAAGCCGGGTTTCGTCGGATAGGCATTTATAGAATTGAACGGGATTCATTAGTCTGGTCCATGTATAATATATGGACAATAGTATATACGATAATTAGTATATGCAAGCCATCTAACTTAAAATCTTTAGATCACTAGTGAGTAACTTAGCTTATTTCAGGATGCAACCGGTTGGGGCGAGATAGATGTTTAACCTAAGCATGTCAGCTCGGGAAGGACCATTGTATGCTCTCTCGCTATTTTAAACTTAGGTGGATAGTGGTATGACGTTTGGATTCTTTCTTGTTGCGGCATTTTTTGAAATTGCTGGCTGCTATGCCTTTTGGGGATGGTGGAAACTGGATAAAAACCCGCTTTGGCTTATACCAGCAGTTATTTCTTTGGTGAGCTTCGCTTGGATTTTGGCGCAAGTAGAAGCCTCTTACGCTGGTCGCGCCTATGCGGCCTATGGTGGTGTGTATATTGCCGCATCATTATTATGGGGGGTTGCTGTGGAAAAACAGTTACCCAATGGTTACGATCTACTGGGTGTCGCATTCTGTTTCGTGGGCGCGGCTATCATTTTTTTCAGCGAGGCGCTGAAGACATAAACAAGCATCCCCCTGCTGGATGTACTGATGAGTAGCGATGGCACAAACTATCAGCAAAGTGGCAAAAGCACTGGCTATCAATGTAGAGACGGTACGTTTCTATGAGCGCCGGGGATTAATTGAGCAACCAGCAAAACCGGAGCTTGGGTATCGTCACTACCCCGATGATACGATTAACCGCATTCGTTTCATCAAGCGTTCCCAGGAGCTGGGATTTACCTTGGATGAGATAGCCAATCTACTGAACCTGAACGATAGCCCCTGCGTCCAGGTTCAGGAATTAGCCGAGCATAAGCTCGCCGCCGTTAAAGAAAAAATGGCGGATTTGCGACGCTTGGAAAAAGCACTCAAAGCACTGTTGGTGCAGTGTCATAGTAATGAAGATGATAGCCATTGCCCGATCATTGATTCCCTCCAACCGTAGCCGATTCACCCCACCCATAAAATCCGCTTGACTCCGTACATTGGTACGGCATTTACACTTACTCCACACACTGAAATCAGAGGAGTAAGCCGTGTCCGAGAAAGATTCCAATCTGCCCATTATTGGGGGAGTTGTCGCCGCTGTCGGTGCAGGCCTATGTTGCGCAGGGCCATTCGTTTTATTGCTACTGGGTGTGAGTGGCTCCTGGATTGGCAACCTGACGTTATTAGAGCCTTATCGCCCTTTTTTTATCCTGCTTGTCTTAGCGTTATTTAGCTTTGCCGGTTGGAAAGTTTATCGCCCCGTCGAGGATTGTGTGCCTGGTTCCGCCTGTGGCATACCGCAAGTACGCAGGCGGCGGCAGGTGATTTTTTGGGTAGCTACGCTCACGGCACTGGTGTTAGTTACCAGTAATTATTGGATCATTTGGTTTGCCTGATGCCTCTAATCTTTGATATCAAACCGAATCACTTTAAATTTTGGAGAAACGTATAAAAAAAATCGCTTTTGTGTGCTTGTTACCCTTACTGAGTCTGAGCGCATTTGCCAAAGAGCAAACGGCCACTTTGGAAGTGCCGACCATGAACTGTGTCACTTGCCCGTTTACGGTCAAAAAAGCGTTACAGAACGTGGAAGGCGTCAGTAAAGCCGAGGTGACCTTCGAGACCAAATTAGCCGTAGTTACCTTTGATGATGAAAAAACCACGGTTAAAGCGCTCACCGACGCCACCACTAACGCCGGCTACCCCTCTACAGCCAAAGAGTAAGCTGATGATGGACATGCTAATACGTTTACTGACTCGTATCGGCTATCACTTTATCCATTGTTTCAATACGGCTGGAGTGCTTACGTCACCTATTCAGCATTGGTATTGATGTTCGCCGTGTCCCTCTGGGATATTTTTTTCTCGGCGAATAAACGCTGTGACGATGAGCGTTGTGAAATCGGTATAAAACAGAAACCGCTTGCGAAGTCCGAATAAAACTGACTGAGGAAAGTTAATGATATTACTATCACTACAAGGTATGACCTGCACCAGCTGTGCAAGCCATATCAAAGAAACACTGGAAGCCATTGACGGTGTGGAACACGCAGATGTCTCTTATGAAAACGCCCAGGCAGCAATCGAAACGACGGACAGTATCGGTGTTGCTGACATCATTGGTGCGATTATCGCTCTGGGTTATACCGTCGATGAAAGCACAGAACAGGCTGGTTCTTGTAGTTCAGATACTACTAGCACGACCGGTGGAAATAGCGCACAGCATGTAGCCATTATTGGCAGCGGTTCCGGGGCATTTGCCTGCGCCATCAAGGCTGCCGAAGGCGGCGCCAAGGTCACCATCATCGAAGGCGCTGAAGTCATTGGTGGCTGCTGCGTCAACGTCGGCTGTGTGCCATCCAAGATATTGATTCGCGCGGCCCAGCTGGCCCAGCAACAGCGCATTAATCCTTTTGCAGGACTGGAAAATCACACACCTGAAGTGAACCGCACTCTATTGACACAACAACAAACGGCTCGCGTCGAAGAACTCCGTGGCGCTAAATATCAAAATATTCTTGATGCCAATCCGGCATTGAGTTTGGTCAAAGGCTATGCGCGCTTTAACGATGCGAATAGCCTAATCATCCGTCACCCGAACGGCTCCGAGCAAGAACTCTCTGCCGATAAGATCCTGATCGCGACTGGATCGACCCCGACTATTGCGCCCATCGAAGGGCTGGCAAACACGCCTTACTGGACCTCGAATGAAGCACTGTTTGCGGAGGAATTACCTGAACATCTGGTCGTGATCGGTTCATCCGTAGTAGCGCTGGAAATCGCGCAGGCCTATCGTAGGTTGGGCAGTGAAGTCACCGTATTGGCCCGCCACACCTTACTCTATCGGGAAGATCCTTTGCTGGGCGAAAAACTCACCGAATGTTTTGAGAAAGAAGGTATTCGTGTTCTGAACCATACCCTAGCGACGAAAGTGTCCCATGACGGCGAACAGTTCACCCTGAATACTAATGCGGGCATCTTAAGCTGTGACCAACTGTTAATTAGCACGGGACGCCATGCCAATACAGCCCAACTGAATCTGAATGCCGTAGGCGTCAATACCAACGAAAAAGGGGAGGTCATCGTCAATGAGCGTATGGAAACCAGCGCTTCGGGTATTTATGCTGCCGGAGACTGCTCCAATATGCCGCAATTCGTCTACGTTGCCGCCGCAGCCGGGAGTCGGGCCGGGATCAATATGACCGGTGGGGATGCCAAGCTGGATCTATCCACCATGCCAGCGGTGATTTTCACCGACCCGCAGGTCGCTACCGTTGGAATGAGCGAAGAACAGGCTAAAGCACAAGGCATTGAAACGAATAGTCGGGTACTGGACATGGAGAATGTACCACGAGCACTGGCCAATTTTGAAACCGATGGTTTTATCAAGCTCGTTGCTGAGAACGCAACAGGACGCCTGCTGGGGGTGCAACTTCTGGCTCACGAAGGTGGTGAAATTATTCAAAGTGCTGCCTTGGCAATTCACAACCACATGACCGTCGTGGAACTGGCCGAGCAACTATTCCCTTATTTAACCATGGTCGAAGGAATGAAACTCTGTGCCCAGACCTTCAACAAAAATGTGAAAGAACTGTCTTGCTGTGCAGGATAAATTCTGTCGCAGAACCTTGCCGATAAGTAGTCAACAGCCAAAGTCAAAGAAAACGCACTTTTTCGGTACCCCCAAAAAAATACAGTGTGTGCACAAATAATGAGATAGTCACTATCTCCTTATACATTTAACCTTAACAAGCTAATAATTGGGTGGAGACCGAACGCTTACGAAAGTGCACAGCTAATCGTTGACCAAGGTTATTCGGTACGAGAAGCTGTCGAAGCAATGAGTGTCGGGAAATCCACCGTTGATAAATGGGCAAGGCAGTTACGAGCTGAGCGTGACGGAAAACCCAATTCTGGTGCTCCGGTCACGCCAGACCAACAGCGTATTGAAATGGAGAAAGAGATATTAAAGCAGAGTGTTGCGCTGACCACGTGAGATCACCACCGCTCTCTTGATGTCGGATTCGATGAACGGCTTGCGTTGATCGATCAATTGCAAGAGAGTTTTCCCGTGACGCTGACTTGTCGCACGTTCGATATTAATCGGAGTAGCTATCACTATTGGCTTACCCACAAGCGTGAGCGCCTGAAAGACAAGGTGAGCGATGCCTTTGAAGAAAGTAATCTCCGGCTGGGGGCGATATGATAGCAAAAGTCCAAACTTAACCAATTATTTATCTACTGACATTCTATTATAGGGTACTGAACAACTGGCTCCAAACGTAAGTGGAGTAGGCCGCAGAGGCCTTATTGCTTCTTCTCTTCATGCATATCATTTAGCTTAAACCCTTCTCTGAGTTTATAGCTATTTCTTTTATCATCTGCCAGCAACCCAATCGCATGGAGGTTTTTCAAAACTTGCTGAATAACACTGTGGTCAACACCATATTCAGCTGTTCTGAGCTTACGAAATACAGGCGGCACCTCCCCACTCAATATATCGCAGATTAACTGGATAACCGCTTGCTGTGCTGTCATGTTAATAAGCATGCAAAGTCTACAATTTTGCGAATATATGCTCGGAAATTCTGGTTCGGGCAGTAAAGCGTCCATCCTGCGTGAACAATTTTCAG
>JBFJZQ010000041.1:0-14966 GCA_041622015.1 Oleiphilaceae bacterium | reverse complement strand
TTTTTGTACCTTCGTTAAAGTGATTTACAATACCCTGAAAATTCACTGATTTTATTCATTATTGCTAATGGCCTTGAGAATACAGTAGATGAAATATAAAGATCTAAGAGACTTTATCGACCAATTAGAACGTCTTGGTGAGCTCAAGCGTATTTCTCAAGAGGTTGATCCATATCTTGAAATGACAGAGATTTGCGATCGTACGCTTAGAGCTGGTGGACCAGCCTTGCTATTTGAAAACCCCAAAGGCTTTGATATGCCTGTTCTGGGCAACTTATTTGGCACAGCGAAGCGAGTCGCCTTGGGTATGGGGCAGACAGATGTTCAAGCTTTAAGGGGCGTAGGTGAGCTACTTGCTTTTTTGAAAGAGCCGGAGCCGCCGAAAGGTATGCGAGATGCATGGCAAAAGTTGCCCATATTCAAGAAAGTTATGAATATGACGCCGAAGGAGGTAAGAAGTGCGCCCTGTCAGGAAGTGGTCATCGAAAAAGACTATGTGAATTTGTATGATTATCCCATTCAAACCTGCTGGCCGAATGACGCCGGCCCTTTAGTGACTTGGCCTTTGGTTATCACGCGCGGTCCTGAAAAAAGTAGGCAGAATTTGGGGATTTATCGTCAGCAATTAATAGGTAAGAATCGCCTGATTATGCGTTGGCTTTCTCATCGTGGCGGTGCATTGGATTTTAAAGAGTGGCAAGAAGCCTATCCAGGAAAACCCTTTCCTGTAGCAGTGGCATTGGGGGCTGACCCGGCAACTATTTTAGGGGCGGTGACGCCGGTTCCGGATAATCTGTCAGAATATGCCTTTGCAGGTTTATTGCGAGGCAGCAAAACAGAAGTAGTCAAAGCACAGCTTAGTGATTTATCCGTACCAGCGAGTGCAGAAATTGTCTTGGAAGGTTTTATCTATCCCGATGATATGGCGCCTGAAGGGCCATTTGGTGATCATACGGGTTATTATAATGAAGTAGATACCTTTCCTGTGTTTACAGTTGAGCGTATCACTCAGCGCAAAAAAGCAATATATCATTCGACCTACACGGGGCGCCCGCCTGACGAACCCGCTATATTGGGCTTAGCGTTAAATGAAGTTTTTGTACCGATATTACAAAAGCAGTTTCCCGAAATTCAGGATTTCTATTTACCACCTGAAGGCTGCTCTTATCGTTTAGCTGTGGTGACGATGAAAAAGCAATACCCCGGTCACGCAAAGCGAGTGATGATGGGAGTGTGGTCTTTTTTAAGACAGTTTATGTATACCAAGTTTGTCATTGTGCTGGATGATGATGTGAATGCTCGGAGCTGGGAAGATGTAATTTGGGCAATGACGACACGCATGGATCCCGCAAGAGATATTACCTTAGTTGAAAATACACCAATAGATTATTTGGATTTTGCGTCACCTGTTTCAGGGCTGGGTTCAAAAATGGGCATGGATGCGACCAATAAATGGCTAGGTGAAACAGATCGGGAATGGGGTATTCCCATCGTCATGGATTCCTTAATTAAAGAAAAAGTGGATAAGAAGTGGCAGGGTTTAGGTATCTTTGATGAAACGTCAGAAAAGTGATCTGTTCTTGGATAAAGTCAGTGCTTACTGTGCTTCAGCGTGAAAAAGGTCATAGCATCGGTGTTATTTAAAAAGCCTATCCATAAGCTGGCGATCATCAGCAAAAATGAATTGGGATCTAAGCGCTATGAGCTCGATTGCTCAGAAACCGAGACCGTCTATGAAGCAGCGAAAGCAAAAGGCTTTCGTTTACCCGCAAGTTGTTTAAATGGTGTCTGTCACGTATGTCGTGCGAATTTGCTTACTGGCAGAGTATTGAGTGGCACTGCAAAACAAGTCATTCATCATTCAAATGAAAAGCTTGCTTCACCCGAGATTATGCTTTGTCAGACATGGCCTAAAGGACAAAGTGAAATTGAAATTAGGCAGATATATGGCCCAGGAGAGTTACCCGTGAAGAAAGTGAAGTGTCAGGTTATATCAGTTGAGCGATTGAAAGGACATGTGTATCAAGTTGATTTTCAATTGCCCGCAGGAAAGCAGCCTGAGTTTTTTCCTGGGCAGTATTTAGCCTTAGCCTTACCCGGTAAAGAAGAGGCGAGCTACTTTTCAATCGCGAGTCGGCCGGGGCTTAGGGTGTTGTCTTTGCATATTCAGGCAGATCCGCATTTGCTTTCCGCCATTGAAGTTATTGCATTCTTAGAGTCTTGTGTTGAGCAAAAAACTTCTGCCACTTTGTCCTTACCACATGGTGAGGCCTGTTTGAGCGAGATTCCAAACAAGTCTTTAATTTTGATGGCAGCAGGAACCGGCTTTGCTCAAATGAAAAGTATTATTGAGTACTTATTCGAACATGATTTTAAGCGCAGTATTTCTCTCTATTGGGGGGTCAGAAAAGAAGAAGATATGTATTTAAAAGACTTGGCGGAAGCCTGGGCTAGGGTAAAGGAAAACTTTACATACATTCCTTTGATAGCAGATATTGAGACCATTGAAGCAACTGATCATCATAATCAATTAAGTGATGCTGTCTTGGCTGGGAAGAATGACCTGTTAGAGTCTATGGTCTTTGTGAGTGGTTCACCAAAGCTGGTGTTTTCAGCTATGGATGCCTTGATAGACGCAGGCTTACCGAAAGATCAGTTCTTTTCAGATGTTCTGGCTTATGCCCCGCGAGAAGCTTAAACGGTATTTTCTAGCTATTAATTTTACGCACTCAATTTCCAAGTACTTAATGTCTTTCTGGCACTGACCGAAAAGTAGTTTATTTCGGAAGAGGTAGTTTTGGGAGTTCAATGAGCTCTAATAAATCCTCAAGCATGGGTGTTAGATTTTCTTGAGGTTTCTTCATTCTAAGCTTTAGTCTGCATAGTTCAGCCATACTTTCTTTAGAAAGATGAAGACGTTTACTTGCTTCAAAATACTCCAAGGCTTTTCCCCATAATCCATTTTGCAGAGATAGTCGGCCTAGTGCCAAGAGTAAGGTGGCATTATTTGGGCGCTCTTTTAGCCAGTTTTCTGCATGAAGCAATTGCTCGGAGGGGTTAGCGCCTTTGACGATTCCATATAGTGACACTAAATCTGTATGCCAATGCTGGTTTAAGCTTATGCGTAATAGGGTTTCGCTTTCGGCTGATTGATTTACTTTGATCAGTTGCTCGGCGTAACTACGAACCAGAGACATATCTGTGCATAGCTTATCTGGCACTGTTTTCCATAAAGAGGCCAATACTTCGGTGGCGCTTTCAAGCTGATTTCGATGCAGAATTTCTTCGGTTTTTTGAACAAAAAGTTTCTTCCAAGCCAGAAGCTCAAGCTCCTTTAAGGCGGTATCATCTTCTTTTAAGTCTTTTTTTAACGAAGGAATCAGCTTAATGATTTGTTGCCAGTCCTCGAGCTTCAAATAAACCGCTTTGAGCTGTCTTAATACAAAAGGGTGCTGTGGCTGTTGTTTTTTGAGTCTGAGTAATGTGGCTAATGCAGCTTCAAACTGGTCGTGCTGAATTTGAATGCGAGTTTGCGCTATTCCGACCGCAAAGTCAGATTCAGGGGCGCTTTCGTAAGCTTTTTTAAGTAAGGACTCGGCTTCTTTAGTTTGGCCAAGTTCATTACAAGCTTGAGCCGCGGCTAGATAGTTGATTATCGGATTGGTATTTTTACGTGCTGCTCGGGTGAGTAATTTTTTTGAATGAACCCAATCGCCTTCTAAAAAAGCAATAATGCCTTTTTCTGTAGCATCTTTAGCTTTTTCTTGTGCCGACTTACCAAATACTCGGCTGAGCTTTTTACCGAGATGGGCTGTTCCTTTTAATGTAGATAATGTAAAAAATATGGCTATTATTAGTGCAAGATTAAGCCCTAAAAATACAAATAAATTGCTTTCAACCAACCAGTGGCTGTATGAAATTCTTACATATCCAGGATCATGTTGAATGGCATAGGATAAAATCAAAGAGATGCCTAATGCGATAAAAATTACAAACACTATTTTTTTCATAGTGCAGGTCCTTTATTACTTTTCGCGGCCTCAATTTCTGAATCAGGCGTACTGAGTTTAGTGACAGAGTGTTGCTTATAAAAACTCTCAATTTTCTGTTTTGTTAAACGCAAGGATTTAGAAATATCTGGCGGTGTTTGGTCAATTTTGAAGGCCGACATTTTGTCAATAAGCTTTTGAATCTCAATAATTTTTTTATCATCTTGAGCAAAGTAACGTTTCATCCAAGTGGTGGCTTTTCTAAGACTCGCTTGATAGATGACCGTGTTTTTATCAATTAAGGCCAAGCTTGCTTGTTCTAACATTAAGCGCAGATTTTGCTTTAAATAATAATCCTGTTCTGGTGCAAGTAAGGGTTCAACGGGCTGGTCTAGTCGTCGGATTGATATAGCTTGTTTTAAGTCATTCCATACCCTTGACCAGATAGCTAAAATTTTATTGCCCTCGCTTGGGCTTTGGTTGAGTGCGTCATGATCTTTCTTATCAGGGGCTTTCTCTCTCAGAAATGAGGATTGCTTGAGGTTATCAAGTGAGCTGATCAGTGCATTCAGCTTAAGATATAAGCCTTGATAGTCCAAATGACTAACTTGTTGAAGGCTGACGATTTCATGCGCAAGTGCCTGCCTAATTTCAAAAAGCCCCGGGTCATTAATTTCTTCAATTATTTTGTCAGCGCTCGTGAGCATGGCTTCGGCACTGTTTATGTCCTGTTCTAAGGTCAATCTTTGATTGGCCAAATGCATTAAATATTCAGCTTCAGCAAGTAGCCAGTCTGTACGACTTCTTGCACCAAGGTCGGCCAGTTTTTGGGTATGGAAATAGCTTTCTTGGGCAAGTGAATTCAGCAAGGTTTGTTGCTTGTCGCCCAGGTCTCTTAAGAAGTTTATATCTTTTTTGAAGTCTTGTTGAAAGCTATTCAGGCTGTGCGCATTAGTTTGAGCGTTTGATATAAGTTGTTGAATTTGAAGAGCATGTTGACTTTGTTGTTGCCAAAAATAAAAGGCACAAACGCATAGAATAATAAGCGTTACGATACTCAAGAGTATAGAAAAAAGATTCTTTTTTGGTTTTATGGGAGGCGCTACTTTTTTATCGGCTGGTGGTGGTAGGCTTGTTTTAGGATCCGTCACAATATATTCCACTTAGGTTGATTAACTGTTATTCAAATTTCTTATTAAGCTGTGATCAACTAACAAGGATTCAGATGATAAGAAATATTGTTGTCATCAATTCAGGACTTTCTATGGTTCGTTATGCTTTTTATCAAATCTATTGGTTTCAAGTTAGCAGGAATTAACACTGATTTAAAGCTGTGTTCGTAGGCAATGTTAGCGACACGATGGCTTGGAACAATGAATGTCTTTGATGATAGATCGATATTGTTCTCTTCGCAAAGGGATATTAAGTTGATGAGTGTTTCTCCGCTTAAAGCCACAATATAATTTGCCTTGAAATCAAGCAAAGCAGCATGAACTTCTTGTTCTGTATAAGCAGGGCAGACGCGTTCATAAAGCTCTATGTTATCTACTCTGGCGCCCCGCTTGGTCAGAACTTGATTGAGGGTTTCTCTACCTTCTTTGCCTTTTAGGATAAGTATTTTCTGCTCTTTCACTTTCTGCAATTGCGGCAGCTTTAATAAGGCTTCACTGGTCAGGTCTTTTTCAGGAGAAATTAGTTTCAGGTTTTCTGAACTGAGTAAACTTGCAGTTTTTTGTCCGATTGCAAGCCATGTTTGTCCAACAGGAAATTGTGGCCAATAGGTATCAATCTGCACTAAACCAATTTTTGCCGCATGCTGGCTCGTGACTATAACGTACTGATATTGATCCAAGGCTAAAATATGCTGTTTTTCACTTTCGAGAAGCTGCGTTTCAACAATGTCTAAGGTTGGAAAAA
Organism: Oleiphilaceae bacterium; assembly: GCA_041622015.1. Taxonomy (GTDB): domain Bacteria; phylum Pseudomonadota; class Gammaproteobacteria; order Pseudomonadales; family Oleiphilaceae; genus PZPK01. Next base: position 9,060 of record JBFJZQ010000041.1, on the reverse strand, counting down.
TATAACACTTGGCTCCCAGCGCAGAAAGTGCCGTGTTAAGCTCTTTGGCAGACTCTTTTGGGCGGCAGATAAGGACATTAATGCCGCCCAAAAGAGATGTAAATTGAGAGGGTATCGTTGAGTTCGACATAGTTGTGCTTGGCATCGTTAGTTTATCAATTATTGTTCAAACACAGCATCAAGTAGCGGGCCGGCGCCTTGAGCAAGTAAGGCTTTTGCCACTGAGGTTCCTAATTCTTGAGCATTTTCTTTTTTATCTTGAAGGCAGGCTTTAATGACGGTTTTTCCATCTAATGAAGCGACTAGACCATTCAAGGTGAGTGTGTCATTTTCCAAGGTAGCGTAGCCCGCAATAGGCACTTGGCAGCCACCATGAAGATAATGGTTCATGGCTCTTTCAGCACGAACACAACATTCACTCTCAGGGTGGCTTAAAGGGGCAAGCAGTTGTTTTATCGCCAAGTCTTTGGTTCTGCATTCTAAGCCTAATGCACCTTGACCAACCGCAGGTAATGACTGTGTCTCGGTTAATGTTGATTTAATTCTGCTCTCAAAGCCCAATCGAATAAGCCCAGAAGCGGCTAGAATAATGGCGTCAAATTCACCTGCATCAAGTTTAGCTAGACGGGTATTTACATTACCGCGTAGAGATTTCACAATCAGGTCAGGACGCTGAGAGACTAATTGGCTGTGCCGTCTTAAGCTAGATGTGCCCACAACGGCACCTAATGGGAGTTCGCTAATAGATTGAAAATGATTACTTACAAAAGCATCAAAAGGGTTCTCGCGTTCACATATCACTGCGAGTTCTAAACCATCTGGAAATTCCATCGGAACATCTTTCATCGAGTGAACGGCAATATCAGCTTGCCCCTGAAGCATTGCGCTTTCGAGCTCTTTCACAAAAAGACCTTTACCTCCAATTTTAGCCAAGGGCACGTCCAGAATTTTATCGCCTTGGGTTGTCATGCCAAGTATGCTGACCCTTAGCTCAGGATAAAGAGATTCTAAACGCGCTTTAATATGTTCACTCTGCCATAGTGCAAGTGCGCTTTCACGGGAGGCGATAGTGAGGGTCTTGATAGGGTTTGTTTGCGACATAGAGCGTAAGGCCTTTGTTGAAGATCTTAAGCATGTTGGATGCTTGAAATATGATTTGGAGTTAAGCGGCAAGTATAACGGAACTTATGGGCTAAATAACATGGTATATAGCAGATATATCTAATATGGCGCTTATTCTAAAAGTGTGGGTTATTTGAGGGTTAACAAATAGATAGGAGTTATAAATTAGATAGGTTTGTTTGAGTGAAAATAGGCTGGAGTGCTTAGAATGTTGGGGTGTTTATAAATTTAACGTGATCTTAAAGGCGACTTTATCTTGATCCAAACGAAGATAATAATGTGAGCGTTCTGATAAATCATTCAAGTGGCGTATCACTTCGTCACGCTTATTTTTTCCGCCGCTGAAGTATTTATCGATGTCGAAATTTAATAGATTCTTGCAGGCTGCTTTAACCGCTTTGCTGTAAGAGATTTTGAATTCGGCTTGATCTTCGACCAAAATTGTATCTTCGTCACTACCACCCCAATATTGGGTGTCAGAGTGAAAGTCAAAACCCTCAGCATGGGTATTCACACCAACGCTTGAAAGACAAATAAATAATAGACAGGAGCAAAGTGACTTTGACAGTTGTCGCATAGACATAAGCTCTTCCTCCTCATAAGTAATTTCTGATGAGATAATGCTAAGGGATTTCTAGCCTTGACTGTGTAACAAATGGTTAGATTGAGAGGGAGTTTAGATACAGGCCTCCTGAGATTGTATCTTGCGGAAAAAAAGCTGTTACAAAGAGCTTAAAAAACCTTTGATATCGGAAACGTGACGCCGACTAACGCTAACTTTTTCCAAGCAGTTCTTGATAGTTATTTCGTAATGGCCATCTGGTTTTTTTACTAGGCTATGAATAAATGTTTTATTAACAAGCGTGTTTCTATGTACTCGAATGAGTAAGTCTTGATGCGCCTGCTCAAGATCTTTAAGTGTTTGGTCGCTAAGGGTTTCGCCGTGTTCATGCACAACGGTCAGGTATTTATGGTCAGACTTAAAAAAATAAATGCTCTCTAAGGGAATGAGTTCTTGCCCTTGCCAGGTGTTCGCAACAAATATTTTAGGGTCTACATTTTTAGCCTCTATCTGTTGTATGGCTTGCTTGACTTGCAATTGATTTAGTCGTTTTGCATTACTTAAACTTTGAATAAGTTCTTCTTTTCTAACGGGTTTTAACAAGTATCCGATGGCATTATATTTAAAGGCTGAAATGGCATATTCATCATAAGCCGTACAAAAAATTACCGCAGGCGTTGGGGATAGTTTCGATAATTTATCTGCTACGGCGAGACCATCTTCCCCGGGCATACGGATGTCCAGTAATACGATATCAGGATTAGAAATTGGAATGCTATTGATTGCAATTTCGCCATTTTCGGCTTCGCCAATGACGCTATAGTCAGGTAGTGATTCAATCAAGCGCTTGAGTCGATCTCGCGCTAAACTTTCGTCGTCTACGATGAAAATTGAAATTGGATGTTGGGTGCTCATTGGTTTGCCTGATGTTTTTTTACTTCGGATTAGATCGGAATCCTAAGGGTTACTGTAAATATATTATTGTGCGTGCTGGTTTTTAAAATAGCACTGTCATCAAAAATTGCTTGTATTCGACTGCGGATATTATCCAAGGCGATATGATTTCCTTTGTGTTTTTTTCCGATCTCTGAAAAGGGATTGCTCAGCATAATCGAGACAGAGTTATTTTTTTCTTCGACGATTAATGTAATTGTGCCGCCTTCGGTTCTTGGTTGAATGCCATGATAAATTGCATTTTCAAACAGGGGTTGCAGGGTTAGTGGCGGTATTTGTACTTTTTTGCTGAGAGGTTTAATCTGCCAGTCAAGTTTCAACCGTTCCCCTAGACGCAGTGCTTCAATATTTAAATAACGCTTACACAGCTCTATTTCTTCTTCGATCGGGATTAATGTCTCTTGGTTATTTAACGTTGCTCTGAAAAGTGAACATAAGTCGAGGACTGCATCTTCGGCTTGTTGGGGGTTACTTGCGATAAGGCTAGCGATGCTGTTCATGCTATTAAAAAGGAAGTGTGGTCGGATTCTGGCTTGAAGTGCCTGAATTCTGGACTTTAACTCAGATTGTTTTTGTTCTTTCCATTGCGCTTGTAAATAAAAATAGCGCAGCAGAATACAGGCAATAATACTGCTGATAATGCCGGTTTTAATCATAAATACATCTGGATGTATGAATAAATAAGGGATCAGCACGTAGCTGCTTAGCCAGCTGAAAAAGACCGTAATAAATAAATTTGACCCTAAAAAATACAGGGTAACAACAGAGGTACTCTTGGTTTTAAGGAACGGCCTGCTAAGACACATAAGCGCAGCAAAACTAAGTGCGAGTGTGTGACAAAATAACGATAAGTAGCCTAACAGTTCCCAGTTAATGAGAGTCGCTTCTGAAACACTTAAGCATAAAACTAAAGACAAAAGTTGAGTGAGAATGAGTAAAAATAATACCGCTTGGACTTTACATAAATCGGGTATAAAAAACACATCTTCTGATAATGAATCTTGTTGTGTGGCAGAAGCTGATTTACGTTGCATGGACATGATAAAACCAATTTAAGATGTGTTTTAACTGCTAAGTCACGATACGCGCTGCATCAACTGATCTTAGCGATTTTTATAGATGTTCTGTGTTATCCTATACGCCGAATTTTTCACGTCAGCAATTTTATTTTTTGTCACAAATTTTAGTGTAGATGGGTAATTAAACATGAGCAATGAAAGTCTCGGAACGGAGCTTAGCGGAACAGAAAAACCTTGGGGTGGTCGCTTTAATGAACCAACAGATGCCTTTGTTGAGCAGTTTACGGCTTCAGTGAGCTTCGATCAGCGCCTTTATTATCATGACATTCAAGGCTCGATTGCTCATGCCACTATGTTAGCGAAAGTTGGCGTGCTAAGCGATGAAGAAAAAACTCAGATCATTGATGGCTTAAGAGAAGTTCAGGCTGATATCGAATCGGGTAAATTTGAATGGTCGGTTAAACTTGAAGATGTGCACATGAATATCGAAGCACGACTAACCGATAAAATAGGCATCACGGGCAAGAAATTACATACAGGACGTTCCCGTAATGATCAGGTCGCGACAGATATTCGTTTGTATCTGCGAGATGAAATTGATGTGATTGCCGAAGAGATTTCTCGACTTCAATTAGGTTTGGCAACCTTGGCTAAGCGAGAAGCCGCTACGATTATGCCAGGGTTTACGCACTTGCAGACCGCTCAGCCTGTTACTTTCGGGCACCATATTCTGGCATGGAATGAAATGCTCCAACGTGATTACGAACGCTTGATGGATTGCCGTAAGCGCGTCAATATCATGCCTTTGGGGGCAGCAGCCTTGGCCGGAACAACCTATCCAATTGATCGAGCCATGACGGCTGAATTGCTAGGTTTTGACAGACCATCTGAGAACTCCTTGGATTCTGTTAGTGATCGCGACTTCGCCATTGAGTTTTGTGCTTTTGCAAGCTTGGTGATGATCCATCTTTCACGTTGTTCTGAGGAACTGATTCTTTGGACTTCTGCACAATTCAATTTTATTGATTTACCTGACCGTTTTTGCACGGGTTCATCAATCATGCCGCAAAAGAAAAATCCGGATGTTCCCGAGCTTGTTCGGGGTAAATCAGGTCGTGTTACCGGGCATTTAGTATCATTGTTAATGCTCATGAAATCCCAGCCTTTGGCTTACAATAAAGATAACCAAGAAGATAAAGAACCTTTATTTGATGTCTTGGATACCTTAAAAGGCTGCTTGAAAGCTTATGCTGACATGATTCCTGCGATTCAGGTAAAAGTAGAAAGTATGCGAGAAGCAGCATTAAGAGGCTTTTCAACTGCGACTGACCTAGCTGACTACTTGGTTGTAAATGGTCTACCTTTCCGGGATGCCCATGAAGTAGTGGGTAAAGCGGTAGCTTATGGCGTAGAAAAGCAAAAAGACCTTGCTGAGATGACGCTAGAAGAACTTCAGGGCTTTAGTGATATTATCAAATCGGATGTGTTCGACGTGTTAACCTTAGAGGGTTCTGTTAACGCAAGGAATCATTTGGGGGGAACAGCGCCAAACCAAGTATTGTCAGCAGCTGATCGGGTGCTGGCAGGTTTAGCTAAACGTTCTGCTTAATCGGTTTTACTGTAATTTTACATAAGTAGGCGGTCACACAGGTGCCAGTGAAACTGAGCAGAATGACCGCCCACCATTTCCAGACAACCAGCATTGATAGCATCATGCCTGACCACATATAAAACAAAACTCTATTACGTATCTGAGGTGTTATGCCTTCACCTTCTCCCCAAATAGCTAGAATAGGGCCAAAACGCGGATGCTCTTTGAGCCATGTGTGGAACTTTTCTGAAGATCTGGCAAAAAGCCAAGCCGCTAAAAGTATAAAAGGTGTCGTCGGCAGAATGGGTAAAAATATTCCCAGAACACCAAGAAAAACGCAAAGAAACCCTAAACCTGTGAGGATGTGTTGTTTGGTCTTTTGGCTTGTTCGAAGAATATGATGTTTCATTTTTTTAGCTTATTTTTATAAATATAGTTTCAGTAGACAGGGAAATGTTTGCCTAATCGCCATTTTTGTCATTCTATATTAGAAACCTGCTGTGTTAGAAATGAATTGGTCTAGCGAGAGGTATCTTTTAGAAAATTGCATAGACACCCAGTACTTCAAACAAGATAATAAGCGACTTTAGCTTGAATCTTATGCTGTGTTATCGGCAGCATAAGAAAAAAACATATAACTATCTACATAATTGACTTGAGAAATAATATGCAAATTACAAAAGATACTGTGGTGACTTTCCACTATAAATTAAAAGATGATGCCGGTAATGAAATGGAAAGTTCACATGGGGCTGAGCCAATTGCTTATCTTCACGGTCATGGCAATATTATTTCAGGTATAGAGAAAGGCCTTGAAGGCAAAGAGATTGATGAAAATAGTGCACCTTTTGAATTAATCGTCGCTCCCGCCGACGGCTATGGTGAACGTCAAGAAGGCGCCATTCAGCGAGTACCGATCAAACACCTTCATGGCGATAAGAAAAGTTTAGCTAAACTAAAAGTGGGGGATATAGTTGCTATAAATACCGAAGACGGTGCGAAGCAAGCGATTGTTGTTAAGCCTGGTAAGTTTAATGTGGATCTTGATACAAACCATCCATTAGCAGGTAAAACACTTACTTTTGAAATTCAAGTCGAAGGTGTCAGAGCGGCGACAGAAGAAGAGCTTTCACATGGGCATGCTCACGGTGTGGGTGGTCATCATCATTAATTGTTAGTTAGATGTAGCTACATGGCTTTGTATTACCAAGTGCTAATGTTCTGCTATGGTGATTTTATATAAAAACAAGTAACGTGAGCTTTTTTATAAAAAGCTCTAAGGAATAATTCATGAAAAAAATAATCCTAGCCATGAGTATGGCTTCTGTAGTGTCATTAAACGCAGCTGCAGATACGATAAAAGTATTAGAAAATGAAGAGCAAAAAGTTAGTTATAGTTTTGGTTTAGTGCTTGGTAAACGCATGCAAAATGACCTGCCAGAGTTAAATGTTGATGTGTTTATGCAAGGTGTTAAAGATGCGATTCAAAATAAAGCACCTTTATTGACCGATGATCAAGTTGGTGATGTGTTAGCAAAGTTCCAGCGTGATATGCAGCAACAGCAAATGGAGCAAGTGCAGCAAGTGTCAGAAGAAAACCAAAAGATTGGTAAAGAATTTCTTGCTAAAAATAAAAACAAAGAAGGTGTGGTGACTTTAGAGTCAGGCTTGCAGTACAAAGTACTGAAAGAGGGTAAAGGTCCTCAGCCTAAAGCATCTGATGTAGTTAAAGTCCATTACACAGGTTCATTGATTAATGGTGAGGTGTTTGATAGTTCTATCGAGAGAGGCCAGCCAGTGACTTTTCCTTTAAATGGTGTGATAGCAGGTTGGACCGAGGCGCTACAGTTGATGCCTACAGGGTCTAAATGGCAGTTATATATTCCGTCAGATTTAGCTTATGGTGCTAACGGTAACCGTTCAATAGGGCCAAATGAAACCTTGTTATTTGATGTGGAATTGATCGGTATTGAAAAATAACGACATCAGTTTGTCATAAGAAGATAAATTTAAAAAGCCCGGTTGCAACCGGGCTTTTTATTGTTTGGCGTGTGAGTATATCTTTATTCAAATACCTGAAACATGCCGTCAGAGGTTAAGGCGTAAATGTTTTTATCGTTATCCGTGACGCTGATGATCGCTTTGCTTGCTGCGCTTCCATAAGCTTGGCGAGGTTTGGCTTGCCATTCGCTGACTTCATTATTGGTCTCGATATCTAAACGAATAATTGAGCCGGTAAACGTCCCCAGGCTTAAATAACGTTCGTCTTCTGAAAAGTCAGCGGCGGTAAAGTTGGTGACTCGGTTGTGCTTTTTATAGAGAACTTGGTCGGAGTCGATATCCCAAATAACGGAGTCTTCTCTTTGTGCGCTTGCAAAAGCAAGGCTGCCAGAGTCAGAAATGGCCACTATCTTCACTTGGTTATTTAGTGCTTTAGATTGAATTTCTTTGCCTTGTTTTAGGTCAAATACTTTTACTGTTTTGTCATCGCTGGCACTAATACCTGTGAAACCGTCCTTGCTAAGCCCGACTTTTCTAACCTCAGCAGTATGCTTGAAGTTATGAATAGCCCTGCCTTTGTCTAAGTCAAAGTAGCTTACCGTGCCATCTCTGAGCCCCATTAATGCTCTATCGCCTTTGTCATTAAGCGCAATAGACAGGATGCGATCATCCGCTTGCCAGAATTGTTTATATTGGCCTGTGTCGATATCCCAAAGTACTAAATTATTTTCTTCACAGGTAACAGCACGCTGGCCATTTTTTGATATAGCCACAGCGCGTAAAGAACTCATTTTGCCATTCTGATGATTCCAATTGAAAAGACGTTCTTGTTTCTCAAGGTCCCAAAAACTACCGCCATGATGGATTGAGCCAATGACGGCTTTTGAACCGTCAGATGAAAGCTCGGCACTCAATAGTCCTTGTTTCGCTAAGGGAGTTGAAGAAATCGGCCCCTCTGAGCACCCAATAATGAAAAGGCACATAGATAAAACCGATAGCTTGGATAAAAGTTTGGTTAATAGATGCACGATGAAGCCTAAAGCAATAATGTGTGGAGTATTAATCGCAGATTTGCAGTCTATTTAATTATAGTCGGATAAATGAGTAAAGGGAGATAATTGAATGATATCTTTATGCAATAAGATCATGTCTCGTTATTGCATAAAGAATAAAAAGATTAAGCAGCAGTATCAGCATGTGCCTGATGTAATTTTGCGATGAGTTTATCTTCTAAAGAGAAACGATCTTCCAAGGTTTTACCTAAAGTGTCTAATTCTGCCATTAGGCTTTGAATGCCGTCATCGACTTTGTGGATGTCATCGAAACGATCATTAAAGCTAAGCGCAATTTCGGTTGAAATATCAATCATAGGAATAACTTTATTCGCGAGTTCAACACCGCCATCATTATATTCCGCTGCCTCTAAAACAAGCTGGTCATATACTTCAAAATGCCCAACAGAGACATAATCAACTAGAATTTGGCAAAAGCGTTGAAATTTTTCAGCTTTTTGTTCTTGAGAAGAGCCAGGATTAACTGAAAGGTCACATAATGCAACGATTAGAGCCTTTCTTTCATCTAGCCATTTATCAATTAGGTCGTTTACACCACCCCAGCGCTCAGATGCATTTTTGCAATTTTCGAGCATGTTTAACCCCTTTATTTACAACTTTTGTTAAGTGATTTCTAATTATTAGAATAAGACTGACTGGTTTGAATCGTTTTTTAAAATAGTTGTGACTCATATTTGTACGCATTTAACTAACCTGAACTCAAGAGCTAAGTGACAGGTTACATAGCATGTGTAATCA
>JBFJZQ010000040.1:0-15064 GCA_041622015.1 Oleiphilaceae bacterium | reverse complement strand
TGTCAGCTTTAGTCGCGATGAACAGAATAAATGGGATTTAGGTGACGCGAATATTAGCTATCTAGGGTTTAAGACAGTCGAAATTAAGGTAGGGCATATGCATGAACCTTTCGGCTTTGAGCGCTTAACCGGTCTAACGAAAATTGCCACAATAGAGCGCTCAGTTGCAACTTCAGCGTTTGCTCCAGGTCGAAGTTATGGTCTGCAAGTAGGTAATAATAAACGCCGATACACATGGGCGCTTGGTATATTTCAAGACGACGATAATAGCGCTTCTCCTCACGCCATTACCGGCAGACTTACTTATGCCCCCTACAATAAAAAGGATGTAGTGATTCATCTAGGCTTGTCTGGTTCATATCGCGACCATAAAAATAACGAATTTCAAATCAAAGAAAATGGTGAGGTATTCACGGCGTCTAATGTCATACGAAGTGCCAAATTTGATGCGGATGAACGTTATTTGCTTGGGCTTGAGTTTGCCGGAACCTACAATAATTGGACTTTTTCGAGTGAAGCGATGGCTCAAAAAGTGAGCCAGCAAAATGGCGAAGACTGGTTATATTCAGGTTACTATGCGCAATTAAGTTATTTCATAACAGGTGAAAGCCGCCTGTACAAACATGGTGGTTTTAAGGCAATCAAAGCAAACAGCAAGTCAGGTGCATTTGAACTGGTAGTGCGTCATGGCGGTGTCTATCTTCGCGATCATGGTATTGGATCAGACAGCCAAATTAGCTTGCTGGGTATTCACTACTATTACGATAAAGCCTTGCAGTTGAAGCTGAATGTTCTATTTCCCCAAATATCGGGTAACTCACTTCAAGAAGACCCGAGTGGCATCGCGAGCATATTTCGCCTTCAATACACGTTTTAAGGGTTATGCATTTTAATGACTTGGAAGGAATATGGATGCTTTGGTCCATGCACCTACTTCACTTGATATGCTTAACTCACCACCATGATGGCGGAGTATGGTTTGGCAAATACTTAGCCCCAAACCGGCATTCTGGGGAGAATGACTGGTCGAATAGAATGGTTCGGTAATCAGCTTTAAGTTGGCTTCGGGAATACCTGGTCCATTATCTAAGAAAGTTATTTCGTATTGATCATTGATTAGCTGGGCGAAGATTTCAATTTTAGCGGGTTTCGATTCGCTTAGATTTACGGCAGTGCTGGCATTGAGTAAAAGGTTAACGAAAACCTGAGTCATTGCCGAGGGGTAGCAGGGGAGGTAAAGCGTATCAGAAATATCATGGTGTACCTCAATCCCTGTTAATTCGGCTTGGCAAAAAGATAGCGATTTGTTTACTAATTCACTGATATTGGCTTGTTCTTTTTGATGTTCAGGGTGGGCCTGTGAAAAGTGTTGTAAGTCCTCAATAATGTTGGTGATTCGTGCTTGATGGCTGAGCGCATCATCCAGTGCCTCAGCAATTTCTTCATCATGATTGATACCTTTTATATACTCAAGCGCCTGTGTAGAGCAGTTCACTGGGTTTAGTATTTCATGCAAAATACCCGCAGCCATATGGCTTAATGCCTGGTGTTTTTGTTGATGGATGAGTTTTTCTTCAGTTTGTTGAAGGGTTTCAAAAGTGTTCACAAGTAAGGCATTTCTGTCGTTCAGCATAAACTGCAAAGCCATAATGCTTTTGAAGAACCATCGATTAAAGAAAGCAGAAACCGGTGCAACGACAAAGCTCATGATAGTAAACCAATTCAATAAAATGGGTTCTAAGTGCTGAAGTAAGGTGTTTGAGCCAGCAAGAAGACTACTGACTAGAAATAGAAGCGTTAGGTTGATCCCTAGCATAATAAAGGTGTGCTTAGGTGATAAAGTTACAAAGCCAAGAGAAGACATAAAAAACAGGATGCCGAAAATTGGCTTGATACCCCCGCCAACAGCCAAATAATGTAAGTACCCAAAGGCAGCCATATTGATATAGATCAGATAAATAAGCATGGGGCCAGCATGCCTAAGTTTCGTTGTTCTATGCGCTATAGCCAAGGATATTAATATGCCGGTGTAGACATAATTTAATAAATGGATTTCAATTTCTTTGTGTACAAGTGTGGCGCTATAAATGAGTGCGCCAAGAATGGTCATAAAAAGTGATAAATCACCAAAAAGAGGGAGTAACTTATACTGTTTTTGTTCCTCGAAAAATCGTTCAAACGCTTGTTGTTTTTCCGACGAAAGTGTTTTGATTTGATCCAAGCCACTGAATAATTTCATTTTGGCAGTTTGTTCCTGAAACGTTTCATATAAAGAATTAGCTCGGGTAGTTTTTCAAAGCCCATCTTAACCAGAATCCTATCCTTGTAACTGTGAATGGTTTTGTGCGATAGCCCAAGCCGTTCGGCAATCTCTTGCGCAGTCATTCGATCGGCCATTAGTTGCGCAACTTCTTGTTCGCGTGCAGAAAGTGAATGAAATATTGTTTCATCCATCGTTTCGGCTGGACGACTCTGCTGAAAGAGCTGAGGGTTGATATAGGCTTTACCTTCCTGCATATACCGCAAAGCTTTGAATAACTCTTTTACTGGCTGTGTTTTTGAAACGACAGTCTTGATGCCGGACTCTAAATAAATAGCCAAACGTTTTTGACTGATCTCTACATCGACCAGCAAAAGAATTGAAAGAGAAGGCTGAAGTTCCAGGGCCATTTCGGAAATGGTTAAGCCATCATTATCCTTAAGGTCCTCCTCGATGATAAGCGTGTTAGCTTTACGATGCGCTAACTGGTTTAAGGTATCAAAGCCGGTTGAAGCCTCACCCAATATTTCTATTTGTTCTTGATTCATTAAATGATATAGCAATGCTTCACGATATAAGAGCTTATCAATGGTGACAAAACAAGTGCTTTTATAGGTGCTGGGTGTCCTGTTCATGAGCTAGCTTAAATGTCTTTGGCAAGTTAGGTAGAGGGAAAATTGAAAGCTTTGCTTGGCCGCTTCCAATTTCAAACTACCGCCAAGTTTTCGTGCTAATAGCGTTAGCATAAGTAATGAAGACTGCTGATTGATTAGGGGCTCTGAAGTGTGAGTCAACGGGCTCAAGAGGTGTTTGTACACTGTGACCGGCTTGTGGCTAGTGATGATCATGCCGTCTGTTTTCTGATCCAATATTAAGGCATCAAGGTCATTGCCCGAGCTACTTAAAATAGTCTTCAATGACATTAGGAGTGCGTGAATAAACGCATCCGTATCTGATCGTGGGATAGCTGGTAATTCGGCTTCCAAAGGCTGAGTTAGCAGGTTATCGATAGCGTAATGAATGGCTTGAAGAGTATCTATATCTAAAGTTGCTTCCCAGTTTAGTTTACTTAGCTTTTGTTGAATTGCATGATCAAACTCACTGACTAACAATGACTCAAGGGCAGTTTCTGTGCTCGCTCTAAGATTAGAGGACTTTGCCACCGAAGTTTCGATGTTCGCTAAAGAATCAAAGAAATACTTAAGCGTGTCTTGTTCGGCTATATTTCCAAGCGTCTTAGTCAATGCTGACTCTAAATTATGTTGTCTTATACGAATGATTTCTTCATATTGGCTCGAAACACCTAGCTGCTTAGCATAAAAACGCTGTACTAAATTGTTGTGCTCGCTCACTGCATCGTTGATACATTGAAGCACCTCCTTTGCGTCCCACGGTTTTTTTAAGTACTGAAATATTCTTCCCTCGTTTACTGCACCAAGTGCAACATTCACTTCGCCATACGCGGAGGTGAGAACTCTGGCAATATTGGGATGAGTCTGCTTTATTTCGTTTAAAAGCTGGTGGCCTAGCATGCCCGGCATACGCTGATCAGTGATGATAACGGCTATGTGGGATGGCTGCGCCTTAATTAATTCAAGCGCTTCGAGTGCATTATTAGCGGATAGAATCTTATAACCACAACCTAACTGCATAAGCTGCTTAACTAAATATTTTAGTGCGGTAGGTTCATCATCCACGATTAATATGTGTGGATCTGGGTTAGATGTATACGTAGTTGTTTTTGCGTTGTAAGTTTCCTTTAAGCCGATATGCGCCATAAAGATGTTTGAGCGAATAAGGTTAAAATCGTAAGGCTTAGAATAGAATTGAGAGATGACACCGGTTTCCAAATAACAAAGCATCGTATCCAAGTTAATATCATTACTTAAAAGAACCCGTAAACTTTTTGGGTTCAAGGATTTGGCTAATTTGAAAATAGGGAAGTTGGAAACTGATTCTTTATCGGAATGACCTACCAATATTGCGCAGATATCGTTGGTATCGTTAATGCTTTGTTCGGCTTCCGTATCTGATTGGCAGAAAACTATATCGAACTCAGTTGCAAGTTCTTGAGCAAATAGCTCCTTATCACTACTGTCTTGGTAACGATAGAGTACGCGGGGTCTGCTGTTTAAATTACGCATATTAACAAGCCGGTGATTGAAGTGACAAGAAATGGCCGAGACTAAGGCAAAGATATCATAGCAAATATTCAAAGTGAATATGTAGGATGATCCTACAAACTCTAGGTGCGCAACGCTTTTGGCAAAGCTTCATATTTATTGCCAGAAGAATGTTACTATCAAGCGCAACCCATACCCCATGTCTTTTTATAATAGTAACTAGACCCACCAAGATGACAGACCTAATACTATGGCTAAATATTCGAAACAAAAAAATGTGTCAGAAGAAACCCAAACTGAGGCGCTCAAAATTGCTCGTAGTACCCAAAAACCGGGTCAGACAAAAGAACAGACTAAGTTAATTGCGCAAGGTATTCAGAAAGGGATTGATCAGTATAAGAAGCAGCATAAAGCCAAATCAAGAGAGCTGAATAAGCAACTTAAGAAAGTGAAAAATTCAGTTAATGAAGGCACTGAAGTTGAAATAGATAAGATCGTTCAGATTAAACAGCACTGGCTACCTTGGTGTTTATTGGCTATTTCTTGGACGATCTTTGCTGGATTTATAGTTTTTCAAAAGTAATCTGTTTCAACAAACTTAGAAGTAAGCGTAATTACTTATCATTTTAGTAAGCACTACGTTCACTAATGGGTGGCTATGTTTTCTTTAAAGGGTAACGGCTAAAAAATTCTCATATATGTTAGTAAGTTCTAGGTAAGTTTCTAAAAGCCCTAGAGCTAATGATGCGCACACTTAAAGGGTGTTAATTCAGCAGCTTAAGCTGTTGAACTTACTCTGTTTGTGAACCCCTCGCCTTACGTCTAAAACAGATTCCCGCTATACTCGCGGCCTCTAATGGGCTTCAAATTACGCTTAAAGCCCGTTCTAAATTATACAAAGGATTACTCGATGAACGACCGCAACGACGCTATTGTTAAAATTGGTAGCATGTTTCTTCTCATTATATTGTCAGCTTGTAGTGGCGGAGAGTCTGGGCAGAAAACTAATGATCAAGTTCTTGGCGATGAGGATTCTCGAGGTGCATCGGTAGCTGTTAGTCGTTTAGTTATAGCAGTAAATGACGTAGTTTGTCCTAATGGTGGTATACAGGTCGACACAGGTATTGACGAGAACTTCAATGGTATTCTAGACGCTGATGAAGTTGATAAGTCTGAAAAGGTTTGTCATGGCGTTGATGGAAGAGCGGCATTGGTTAAAACATCTGTGGAACCTCCAGGCAGCAATTGCTCCTTAGGTGGCTTTTTCTTTGAATCGGGGACAGACCTCAATAGCGACTTTATATTGGATGCTGGAGAAGTTACTAACGCAAACTATTTATGTAATGGGGCTTTCACAGATCCAGCAAATCCTATTTCAAGCGGTGAATTAACTTATGCAAAACTACTTACGAGTAGGTTTGCAGAACTTGTGACCGTCGGTGATTCAGCAGAGATCAATATCGGGCTGGAATTAGAATTGGAAGGGTATGATTCGGATAATCCATTGTTTATCAGACTATCGGACAGCAAAGGCTATTTTTCAAGCTCCCTTCATACTGTGATTGAAACTTCCGCGAATGTTTCCTTAGCGCTTATGTCTAGAGTTTTTGCAGAAGCAACTTCCATTTCGACTGAACTAAAACTTGAGTTCTGCAATGATAGTTTCTGTGCAGTTAAAGCTTATTTCGATAAGCAGGTTGTAGTTGAGGTAAATGTTGAGCCTAAATTTAACTCTGCAACGCTTTCTTCAAAGACAATTGAAGATGAAATAATTGTTGGTCAGTCTAATTTGATTAGTCTTGAAATAAACTTTGATTCTGACGGTTATAATTATTTTTATCCCCTCTATGTTTCTGTCGACGATGGAAATAATATTATTCAAACTAAAACATATGCTCTGCGTGATGTTTCGAAGCCGGTAACTCTTGAATTTAGTACCCGAACATTTTACGAGTTAGGTGAAGTTAATAGCACATTGTCTGTTGAATTCTGTAAAGATTTTTATTGTAATGAACCGCTTCAAGCTGCGAGTGAAGTAGCGGTGCACCTAATAGTGCGAGATCCAATCGTTTCTATTTCACCTGAGCTTGAACAGCTGTCTTTGTCTCAGACTATTCTTGAAACAAGCTCGTTTGACTATGTGGTAAATTTGGCTAGTGAAGATGATGTTAATTCATCGTTTTGGTTAAGTGTTTATGATCCAAATGGTGTCTATTTTGACGATATTAAGCTTGGGTATTTGTCGTTATCTGATAGCCCAATTACGATACCAATTGAAATGTATGCTTTTGACGGCATAAAGACTGAACAACATAACTTCCAAATAAAATCGAGAGTCTGTAAAGATCGTAATTGCGATACAGTTCTTAGTTCTGAGATAGGATCAACCGATGTTACCTTAAGTGTTTTGTATCCGACTGCAGAGTTAGCCATTAACGAAGACTCTGTTTCGGTACAGGGAAAAGATGGCATGCCGGCACTGACAGAATTAACAGGTAACTGGTCTGTAAGTGATATAGGTGATCTACAGGCCTACCTAGTTGCGACAGATAATCTTGATGGAAGCATCGTCAGTAGTAGTATGTTATTGCCCGAAGAAGGTGGTTTCAATGTATCCATGGAGCTGTTACCGCAACGACAATTGAACAGCTATTCAGCTAATGTGAATTTCAAAGTCTGCTTAGAGCCAACGTGCGAACATGAAATTGGCAATTCAGACAAAGTGTTATCAGTTGAATATGATGTTAATCAGCTAGCTGGGTGGACGACCCATCAGCGAAATGCGGGTCATAGCGGCTATATACCTATCACCTTGGACGTCAATGATTTTTCGGAATCCTGGACGTGGGGAGCTCGGCCAAATCCTATTAATCCAGTCGCTGTACAAGATGGAAAAGTGATAGTCACCGATGAAGCATATCATGAAGATGCAAGTATATTTATGCTGGATGAGCTAACAGGCGAGCAAGTCTGGAAAATAGATTTAGAGGCTGTGCCAGCGCTTAACCCACCTGCGATATCTGAAGGAAAGGTTTGGGCTGCGACAACAGGACATTCTGACACCTATCTTCATGCCTTTGATTTTGAAACAGGACAGAAATTACATAGTTCTGGATTCGGTGGGCAATGGCCTAATTTCTTTGCGCCAACACCTTATGCGAATTCAATTTACCAAGGTGGTGGATACTATGGGGGGTATGTACATTCTTTTAATGTTGATGATGGTCACGAAGAA
Source organism: Oleiphilaceae bacterium (assembly GCA_041622015.1). GTDB lineage: Bacteria > Pseudomonadota > Gammaproteobacteria > Pseudomonadales > Oleiphilaceae > PZPK01. The sequence goes on along the minus strand of JBFJZQ010000040.1, from coordinate 7,446 downwards.
TGGAAGGTAGGTCTCTCTGGTGCGTGGGATTTGTACACTCCCGCAGTTTCGGGCAGCTATATGCTGCATTACAACGGGCAAGACCTTCATGCCGTACACCGCGGGACGGGTGAGCTTGTATTTACGCTAGGAGATACGCTCAACGAGTATGCAAGTCATGGATACCATGGTTCCCCTGTAGTATACAAAAATTTTGCGCTGGCCTATGCTGGTGGGGCTTATAGCGGAAAAGCATCTGCTAGTGCTGAGCATCGAGATGAACGGCATCTGGTAATGTTCGACATCAAAAACAAATTGCACCTTTGGAATTCAACCGAACGTTATCTGACGCATCCTGCAGTTAATGATGGCGTGGTGTATGTAGGAAGTGATTCGCGCGGGAAGTTAGATGCGCTTGATGTCAATACGGGAGAGGTTCTTTGGAGTTGGGAGCCAAGTGATGAAGGCGAGACTGAGATGCATCGAAATGTCATCGTTACTGATAATCTACTTTTTGTGAGTACAAACTCAAAAGTACATGCAATAGATTTATCGACTAAACAGTCTGTATGGAATTATCCCATGCCAGGAATAATTGCGATTTCTGAGAATAAAACTTTGTTAATTACCACGGGGGCGACTTATAGTGATGGAAAGCTAGTAGCCATCCAGCTGCAATAATGTTTTCTTGATGTATAGAAGTTCCGACCTGATCTGACAGATACCTTATTGGAAAGCGTAGCTGTCAGATCAAGCTACCCCCCTGAATGAGTAGACCCTTTGCGGGATGGGAATGTTGAGTGTACATTCATTCTTCTTTTCTAACACACCGATTTAGTTGCAGCATTGCTAACCCGAGATTTTACTAGGTACTTCGTGAGGTTTTGACTTAAAAACCACTTAAAAAATAGAAGTATCCAAAATTGAAATAAACGTGCAGGGCAGCCGCGGGCCAAGTAAGCCCAGTACGTTCTCTCAACCATCCAAATATAAGTGAGGGAAGAAAGGTCGCCGCACTCCAAATCATAGAATGCTTCACTAAGTGCAAAGTTGCGAATAATGCGCTTGTTAAAATGTTTGCCAGTGATATTTGTGGAACAATAAAGCGTGCCGATGTCTTTCGAATTAGATAGGGCTGAATTACACCTCGGAAACAGAGCTCCTCTATCACCGGGATGATAAGGATCAGGAACAAAAAACGCTTCGGGTCACTCAGAGGCCAAGCTGGGTTGAAAGGCGCTTGCCAATAAAGATATGCAAGCCACCAGAAAATTGGCGCTGCTAAGATAGCAACGCCAATGATAACTCGATCGCCTCGGGTCAACTTAAGCCGCTTCTTTTTGCTCGAGTACCTGCGAAGCAAGTAAGCGTCGGCGAACCAACTGACCACCAGCCAGCAAGAGCATCAGCACTAACATCGGGTCGAACTCAGCGTCGGTGTTGATCGCGCAACCACCACCGCCGCCTCCGCCACTTGCAGCGGGAGGTGTTTCAGGTGGCGCGGGTTCCACCGCAGCCGGTGTGACAACACCACCTGGGTCGACTACTGTTCCATTAGCCTGACCATCGGCATCATTAGCGCCACCATCTTGAATAAGCATCATCACACAGTAATGGCCTTCTGTGAGTCCAGCGTGATAGGTAGTGTCACCCGGAGATGGACAGATGCCGGCTTCTCCTGCACTTGAATAAAGTCGGTTATTCGAGTCAATTACAAAATCCTGCCAGCCGAAAGTCGAATCTAGTTTACGATAAGTGGCATTTGCTGGAATCGCCTGATGCAGCGGAATGACCAACTGAACGCTACTGCCTAGTGGTGAGACACCATGAATTTCAAAGTCAAACAAGCCTCCGACCCTGGTATTGCCATCATCGTTTCCGAATTGCATAAACAACGCACTATTGGCTAAGGTTGCTGTGCTGATCAGTGCGCCGCTATTGACACCCGTTAAAGCAAGCGTTCCTAATGACAATGATGTGCCATGTTCAGTTTGCATTAAGTAACGATCATCATTTGAGCTGGCACTTCCTAGTTGCTGCTGCAACATGGTTGAGCCTTCTAGATTGTCGAGATAATCGGCAATGCCGTCAAAATCAGAATCCTGGTGGCCTTCTGCCAGATCACTAATCCCGTCTGCGTCTGAATCTAAATTAGCAGACAGAGCAGGGTAGCTTTGGATCACTCTAAGGTTGAGCGTCGCACTCACTGTTTCACTTGGCACACCGTCGTCGGTAACACTCACGACCACCGTGTATATGTCACTACTTGCATTCGCCGGATTAAAGGTCAGTGTTTGCGGATTGTCATCAGTGTCAGCCAGCACATTATTCGTCGCGCTCCAATCAAATACGTGAGAGTCGCTTGGATTTAAATCTTCAACTACGACGCTGATCGTCACTGAACCATTGGCGGCACTAACGGTCGTTGCCGGAAGGCCGTTTTGCGTTGCGCTCAGTGTTAAGCGTGGTGCAATATTAGCTTCGGTAATGGTCACGTGATGTTGCGCATTTACGCCCATCACCGCATTGACTGGATTGCTTAAGCTAACGATAAGCTGCTCATTATTTTCAGCGATCTGATCATCGGCGATCTGCAGCATAATCACACCTTTAACACCTTCTTCTATAACAAGAACTCCCTCGATCTCGGTAGATTGTTCGGTGACAGAAGAGTCGTTTGAAAGTGTATAATCCGCCAAGTCGACCGTACCGCTAATACTATACGGAATACGTACTGGGTAGATTGGCGCATTGCCCGACAATGTCACATTGACCGACACTAGGTTGCCTTCACTGCTGATTTGAGATTTGCTCAGCATCACCTGCGGATTAACATGAATAGTCTGAGTGGCAATCGTCTTGTTACCGGCAGAATCCTCGGCTGACCAGTTGATCAGGTGACGTCCTGGAGGTAAATGCGATTTACCAAGATTTACCACCGCTACGTTACCGTCAACATTATCGCTTGCGCTGATATTCGAAGACGGAACAGCGGTTAGCGGACCACGTGAATTCAGGGTGATTTCTGTCGTCAAACTGATCACCGGTGCTTCGGTATCGGTCGCGTTGAGATATTCATTTAGATTAGTCACGCCGTCATTATCTGCATCCAGATTGGCATCAGCAAAGTTGTTTGGATTGAGGCCGTGATCAACTTCCCAACCATCTGGCATACCATCTTCGTCACTATCGGCATTATTTGGATCAGTCTGCGCTGCGAACTCTTCACTGTTAGTCAGCCCATCGTTATCCAAATCCTCAAATGCATCGTTGGCATTTTGTGGATTCAATCCGTATTGAATTTCCCAAACATCAGGCAAACCATCGGCGTCGCTATCAGCACTATTATTGATTGCAGAAGTGACAAAGCTGACAACTTCGCTGCTGACGGCTTCTCCCGTTAAATTAAAGGCAGTTACTCGTGCATAATAAATAGTTGCAGGATCAAGATTAGCCAGATTGACCTGGTGATCAATCTCAGCGGCTATATTGGCTTCTTTGTCCAATAATTCATCAACGCTTTTACCATAACTTACCTGGCCATATGCGCTAAGTGAATTAGTCCACGCAATCACGGCGGAGTCACTAGTGATAAAGTTGACAGTAGGCTGGAGTGCGAAATTAGGCGCGACTAAATTACTGACGCTTTCCGAGTTGAAATTAGTTAGTTGAGCTTGTGTTTGGTTGCCCTCTATATCGGCTAAGACATAGCGTACATCGTAATCGTTGTTAGGGATTAAACCGTGGAGCAAGAACATATGCGTTAACTTTGGTTCCTGCACGCCAACTGCTTGCCAGTTGCTTGTACCCTCTAATTTAAATTCAACCAATGCCACTGACAATTCGTCAGTCACTAGCGTCAACGTTGCTATCTCGCCATAACCCTGTAGCACCGGTGTCTCCGTGGTGACAGGTGGTGTGGTATCAGCGTTAACACTTGCATCTGCGTCACCTGTCACGACGTCACTGTTTATATCTTGACTAGCCGTATAACCTTTGTGATCGGTGGAATGAGCGGTGCAAGCATAAATACTATTGGGCTGTAAGCCGGTCAATGTCAGCGTATGAGTTTTGCTTCGGTCAGTATCGCTAACTTCTAGCGTGCCTTCTGCACTGGCGCATACTAAACGGGCATCAGCATTGACATCCGTGACCCAGTAAACGGTTAATTGACTGTTGGTTAACTGGATAACTTCAACATCCGACATAAAGTGCGGATTACCCTGATGGCCTCTCACTTTTGTGCGGAACGACATGATTTCACTCATCGCCAGATTACCTTCAGCATCAGAAGTCTGTACCTGGAAGTAGTAAATCGTATCAGGTATCAAGCCGGTTACCGCCAAATTATGTTTGGTATTTAAGCCGTTTTTAGTTTCCATTTGATCAAGCGCATCGGGAGATGTACCAATCACTAAACGCGTGGTCGCTGACTCATTGGTATACCATCGGATTACCACATTTTGATGGGTGATATTCTGTATCAAGGGGCTACCAATAATAATGGGCGCGGTGGTATCAGGCGTCGCCAAGGTGGTGAAACTGATTGGCAGGCTTGTGGTGGGGCCGTTGCCGTGCTTGTCAGTTGATGAAACGGTTAAGTAATAGGTGGTCTCTGGCGTCAGATCGGTTAAAGGCATTGAATGTTTTTTCACATAAGCGCCGTCAGTAACCACGTGGTAACGCTCGCCGTCATTGTAGGATACGCCGCTGGTGGAGTCTTCGTCCGTGGTCCAGATAACCGTCGCTTCGGTATCGGAAATATCGATCACCATGGGTATCAACTGGATCACCGGTGCGCTCAAATCGGGCGCAGGTAATGTGGTAACCACCAAGGGTTGACTCACAGTTGGACCATTACCTTGTTCATCAAGAACTTCAGCGATAACGGTATAGGCAGTGTTCGGAGTAAGACCAATCACCACTAACTGATGACACATTGCTAAGGTCGAAAGCTCAAATTCAGTGCTTTGTGCCGTTATACCCTCAATCTTTATAATTCCAGTCACCGGCTCATCAGCGCACAACTTAAGCGTAAATTGTTCATGCGTGATATTGGACGCAAACGGGCCTTCGAGTATCAATGGCGCTCTTCTATCCGGGATAGCCAGCGTAGTGAAACTGGTGCTTAAGGTTTCTGAGGGTCTGTCATCTTTATCAACAGAATGGACATCAGCCTCATATAGGGTTATTGGATCAAGGTCAGTCAGGATGACGCTGTGTTGGGTGGTGAGTGGCGTATTCTGATAGCGTCGACCATTTGATAAGTCAACCACGCTGGTGCCAGGTTTATCCGTTAACCATTCAACAACGGCGCTATTGTGGGTGATATGCTTCACAATTGGCCCTGATATTATTTTCGGTACGGCAAAATCACTGTGAATTAGCCAGATATCTTCGCTGGTTTCTTGCGTAAGAGTATGGCTCACGTTGGTGATCGCAAAGCCAGAAAGTTCAGGCGGATTAACTGAAATATCTGTTGCTTGATTAGTAAACAGGCCAAAGGCAAACGCACCATTGCTGTCTGTAATCGCATTGCTCTTGGCGCTGTCGCCACTATTTTCCATATAATAGCTGATTGAGTTATTTGAATAGGCGTGATCAATTCTCAATTTGACCCCAGGAACGATGACACCATTGGCATCCATCGCTTTACCGGATAAAACTGACATTGGAAGGATCACATCAATCGAGGTATTTGCGTTGACGCTAATATTTTTAGGCTGGTAATAGACCGCCGCAAAATCTGGCACTGGATACGTGGCTTTTACGTCCGTACCTCTCACTTGATTCACTGTTTGTAGATAAGGTCTTAATTGGTAGTTGCCCGCAGCGACGTTGAATTGGAAATAGCCATTGGCGTCGGTCAGCACAGGTGCATCGGCAAGTTGACGATTAGTCTGGTTGTGCACAGTCACCATGGTATTGTCTATCGGATTGCTTTGTTCATCTATCAGGTAACCCGATAGAGTGAATGGCTGAGACAAGACAAAGGTATCACTGGTATCTTCAGTGATGACATAATCGCTGATGAGTGTCGCGCTCACTACTTTGTTAGTGAGTGGTGGTACAAGCGTAATATCGGTTTCCTGATCGGTAAATAGCGCTAAGGAAAACTCGCCATTTGCATCGCTTAGGGCATGACTCACTAGAGATGTTCCCTGACTCTCTAGAAAATAACCGGTGTTACCGCTTTCATTCGCTTTGTAGGCAATATGGCTGATTGTCACCCGTGTATTTGCAATCGGCGAGCCGTTTGAGTCGGTACTTGTACCGCTTAGAATAGCCATCGGTAAAACGACATCCTGTTGGGTCGCACCATCGACTTCGACATTCTCTTCCGCGTATAAAACGGTCGCAAAATCAGGTAGTGGATAAGCGGGTCTTTGACTGTCGCCGCGGCCAAAAGGATTTAGGTGAGGTTTAATTTTATAACTGCCAGTTTCAACCTGGAACTGGTATAAACCATTCGCGTCGGTGTAAACAGCCTGACCGACTTGATCTCCGTTGTTTTGACTGTGCAAGCTCACTTTCGTGTTATCAATTGGGCGTCCTTGTGTATCTTGTAAGACACCTGAAAGAGACACGCCTTCTACCAGCGTAAAGGTTTCGCTGGTATCAGCCGATAAGCTGTAATCATTGATAGTGGTGACGGCCAAATCAAGTCGATTCGCTGGCGGGGTTAATCTTATATCCACCACCTGATCGGTAAACAGCGCGAATTCGAAATTACCATTGGCATCGGAAAGCGCGTTACTTAATGTGTTGGTAGCATAGTTTTCAAGATAGTAATCCTGTGTCGCGCTTGAAAACTGATGACGAATTGCTAGCCCTACGCCCGCTAGAGGGTTGCCCAGATTATCCAGGGTTTGGCCAGACAGTAAAGCAAATGGCAGGGTCACATCCAAGGATGTGTCTGCGCTGACTTGAATACTTTGCGGCCCGTGGAAAATGGCTGCATAGTCTGGCACAGGATAAGTAGGCATTGTTTGAGTATTCGTTGCTGGATTAAACACATCAATAAGCGGTCTTAACTTATAAGTACCTGGCGCCACAGCAAACTTAAAGTAGCCGAGTTCATCGGTATGAACGCGATTGCCTACCTGATTGCCCGTGGTTTGCTGATGCAGACTCACTTGAATATTATCAATTATGCGACCCTGGCTATCTTTAAGATATCCGGATAGCGTTAGCGCATCACCGATTAAGGTAATCAAGCGGACAACATCTCGATCAGCAATACTAATTGGTTGAAGCGTTGGGTTGCTTAAGCCACTATCGGCTGGCGGTGTCACGCCAATAAAATAGTCACCGGCGAGCATATTTTTAAACAAATAGCTACCATTTGCAGGTGTAGTGACTGAACTTAAAAACTGTTTTTGATTGTTGTAAACAGCCACTTCTGCGCCTGTCACAGGAACACCTTCTCCGTTAACAATTCCACTTAGGCTGATACCAACAGGTGCT
>JBFJZQ010000039.1:0-15067 GCA_041622015.1 Oleiphilaceae bacterium | reverse complement strand
CTAATGATTTGATGGTTGATAGAACAACAGAAGTTGATGGTACTTATGTCAGCTCTTCTCTGCTAAGCGCTTTGGACTATTTAGATGGCGCAGCAACTAGCGCAGCCTATGATATTAGACTGTCAAGTAGTGTAAACTCAGCACCGGTAACAGGCTCCCCTACGGATGTCGTCAATGGTATTGTTGATGGTAGGGCTTTCGTTGAGCACCCTAACCCTGCCCTAAATGGTTACCTAATTCCAAATCCAAATCAAAATGTCTTTTTACTTGATTTAAGCTATGCAGGCGGTGATGAATTAATTTCTGCTGCAGTAGATTTAAACAATGATGGCAAAAATGATTTAACTGAAGTCCCAACCTTCCAGGCAGGCATACTATATAAAACATACACTGCAACCGTGGATGCTTTAGGTGGCCCTGGTGTAGCAGATATGACCAATCCTGCAATAGTTAGTGCAGCCAACAACTTACTCGACAATGTCAATTTCCGCGCCGAAGTGGCATCACAAGGTGATTTAGACAACGTTATTAGAATTGTACCTAGAACGCCTTTAAATCCGAAATCTAAGTACCTGGTAGTAGTTACCAACGAAATCAAGGATAGCCAAGATAACAAGATCAAGGCATCCCCTTCATATAAAGACCTTACTGACCCAGATGTTCTTTTACTTAGCAGCGCATTATCTCCTGTAAGAGACGCCATTCAAAGTTGGGAACAGCTTGCATCTGGATGGTTTGCAGCAGCAACTAACGCTGCAAGAGCACAATTTATTGCGGCAGATTCTAGCTTAGCTTCTATCTATCCTGACTTAGATGACAGCAATGTCGCACTCGCTATCACCTTTACTACTGGCGGTACAGATACAGTATTAAATGCCATGGCGGCACCTGAAACATTCTTCACTGAAAACGCTAAAATAACAGCTAAACAAGATGGCATTACTAAATTGTTCTCAGGACAGATAGCCTTCCCTGGAACCACACCTGCCAATACTTTGGATGCGTTCTTTCAAGGCTTAGTAGCTACCCCATCAGCGCCAACTTACATCGCTGTTGTCGCAGATCAGACCTATACATCTTACGCTGCGCTTGCTACAGCATTTGCATCTGGTGCAAGTAATGTAACTGCAACAGACTTATATTTAGCCCAAGCAGCTGCAGCTACAGCTAATCTATCAGTTGTTAATGGTGATAGCTCGCCTGGTGCAGGTAATGGCACAACGATCGCTGCAACATCGACAGGAACAGCAAATTCTTTGGTTGGCGGTTCTATTTTAACAAAACCAAGTTCGGGTATAAGTGATAAGCTTGATTTAACAGCATTAAGTTTACCAGGCACTACATATCATGACACATTCATACCGTTAGCTGATGCAACACCCACAGATATTACAGACAACACCATTGCAGACTATCGCTTACCTAGCTCAACTATAAATTCGAGCCTTAGCCCTGGCTATATAATGCAAGGTCAAATTGATATACCTTATTTCTTACCTAGCGCGGAAGATGCAGCTGATGCAGGCAATCTTATTACTGGCACTTGGATGGCAAATGACAACGCTGCATTAGGAGCACCTTCAAGCAAAGTAACCTACAGATTTCCTTTTGCTAAGAAGACAGGCACTGAAACCGTACCATTTCTTTTAAGTACGCCTGACGATAGTTTAGCAACTAAGCCTGCAGATGGCTGGCCGGTTGTCATTTTTCAGCATGGTATATTTGGACAAAGAGGCGACGGCATACCTCTAGCCAATGCTTTAGGTGCCGCATGTTTATCTGGAGGTGTAAACCCAGGAAATGCTGAGGTAGTGAATCCATCAGGTCAAGATGCTCCCCGCTGCTTTGCAACGATTTCGATCGACATGCCACTTCACGGCGTTGCGCCAACACGCTTAGGCGGAACCCTTGATGCTCTAGCACTTGCTGGTTTGAGTGTAGATGTTAAAGGTGCTGCTGACGGTTTTGCAGCAAGAGACTGGAGTGGAACACACTATGATGGCCTTCATGAGCGCCATTATGGCTGGTCAAAAGCAGCAGATGGCAGCCCTACTCCGATGATTTATAATGCAAACATCAGCAATGCCAAAGGTAATGCCGGTGAGTTCTATATCAACCTGGCACTTCCACCTGCAAGCCGTGATAACTTGAGACAGTCTTCTTTAGACTTACTCACCTTAACGGCAAGTTTAGCTGATATTGACCTTGATGGCGACGCATCAACTCAAGACCTAGACACAGATAGAGTCTCTTTCATCGGGCACTCATTAGGCGGCATCGTTGGTACTACATTCAGTGCAACAAACAATAACCCTGCTGTATTGGCTGCAAACACTTCTCAACCAGTACTTAAAGCAGTCGCTTTAGAGACTTCCGGTGGCCAGATTATTCGTATACTCGAAAACTCTGACTTCTTGAGCGCTCCAATCTTGGCAGGTTTAGCTAGTTTTGGCCTTCAACCACAATCACCAAGCTATGAAACTTTCATGAATATTGCTCAGACCACTATTGAATCAGCAGACTCAATAAACTTTGCAGCAAGCCTAAGTGCTACTGGAACACCAATATTAGCAACAGAGGTTTATGGTGATGGCTTGACCGAATCAACTCAGGATCAGATTATACCTCCTGGCGCTGATTCAGCGGATGGAACTTATTTAGCACCTAAAGGCACAGCACTTAACTCTCCACTGGGCGGAACCGAGCCATTGATTAAGGAACTAAACTTAACCAATATTACAACGCCAGGACTTTATGAACCTGGGTCTGCGGTGCAGGCAGCTGTTCGTAAGAGTGCCGGTTCACACTCGACCATTAGCACAGCTGACAACTTAACAGCCTATACAGAGATCGCTACAGAATATGTAACTTTCTTTTCAAGTCAAGGCCAAGAAGTTGCCGTTGGTGCAGTCAATGACCCATTAGGTAATCCGACAGCTACTGTCATCAGCTCAGAAGAGCCAGACATAAGCAATTAATATTAAATAGTTAATCAAAGCCCCTCATGCAGGGGCTTTTTTGTATCCGAAGGATACTTAAACTTATAGGGTACTTATGGAACTTATGGGCGACCACTTCAAAAAAATCCCCACTTGATAGTGAGGATTTTTAAATAACTAAATTACAGCTTAACCTTGATCCCGCCCCTTCCCGGCCGCAATTCTCAGTCTTAGAGCATTCAGCTTGATAAAGCCTGCCGCGTCTTTCTGATCATACGCACCTTTATCATCTTCAAAGGTTGCGATTGACGCATCAAACAAGGAATCATCTGACTTACGACCCACAACAACAACATTGCCTTTATACAATTTAACTCTGACGACACCATTAACATAATGCTGAGTCTCATCGATCAATGCTTGCAGGGCTTTACGCTCTGGTGACCACCAGTAACCGTTATACACTAGCTCGGCGTATTTCGGCATGATACTGTCTTTCAAGTGCGCAGACTCTTTATCCAAGGTAATTGATTCAATCGCTCTGTGCGCTTTCATCATGATGGTGCCGCCCGGTGTTTCATAACAACCACGTGACTTCATGCCGACATAACGGTTTTCGACGATATCTAAACGGCCTACGCCATTTGCGCCACCGATTTCATTTAGCTTGGCAAGGATAGTCGCTGGGCTCAGTGTTTCACCATCGATGGCAACAATGTCACCCTTTTCATAGGTCAATTCAAGGTAAGTCGGCTTATCTGGGGCATTTTCTGGCGATACAGACCAACGCCACATCTCTTCTTCCGGCTCTTGCCATGGATCTTCCAGAATGTCACCTTCATAGGAAATGTGCAGCAGGTTTGCATCCATTGAATAAGGCGATTTACCTTTTTTCTTCTCAACGTGAATACCATGCTTTTCGCAGTAAGCCATTAAACTTTCACGAGAACTCAAGTCCCACTCTCTCCAAGGCGCAATAACGTGAACACCCGGCTTAAGCGCATACGCACCTAATTCAAAACGAACCTGATCATTACCCTTGCCGGTGGCGCCATGAGAAATAGCATCGGCACCGGTTTGGTTGGCAATTTCAATCATTCTTTTCGCGATTAGAGGGCGAGCAATCGAGGTACCGAGTAAGTATTCACCTTCATAAATAGTGTTTGCGCGGAACATCGGAAAGACATAATCCTTAACGAATTCTTCACGCACATCCTCGATATAGATTTCTTTAACTCCTAGGGCCTCTGCTTTCGCGCGAGCGGGCTCGACTTCTTCGCCCTGTCCAAGATCGGCAGTGTAAGTGACTACTTCACATTGATAGGTTTCTTGTAACCATTTAACAATCACAGATGTGTCGAGACCACCCGAGTAGGCTAAAACGACCTTGTTAATTTTTGACATAAAGCAGCTCCAAATTGTCGTGTTATGCAATATTTAAAGAGTTCAGAAAGTAAAGTAATGACATGAACAGACTTTTCGAAGAGTCAGTATTTTAGAATATAGGGTGCGCTTACGCACCGTAACTCAGAGTTTGGTTCTATCTGGTGCGCAAGCACACCCTATAAGTGAATATCAACCCTTAATAGTCCAGTGTCATTCAGTTCAAATTTTAAAAGAGGTGCATTTTACTTGTACCGAGCACACAAACACAACAAGCAGCCTTAAATCATTGCCCTCGCTCTAGCCTGACAGTGGTACGTCTGTTTTGGAATTTATTTGCGGCGGTATCGTTTCCGGCAACTGGGAAGCGCTCGCCATGGTAGCGGGTTCGGATAATGGCCTCTGAAATGCCTTTCGATACCATGTAATCTCTGACCGCTTCTGCTCTGGCTTTGGATAGTCTGCGGTTATAAATGCGCCGGCCGGTACTGTCAGTATGACCATCGATATAGATAGCATTGACGCTTGAGTCGGCATTGACGTATAGAATAGCCAAGTCTAATTGTTTTAAATCTTCTTCGGTCATCTCGGCCTTATCAGATTCAAAATGCACTTTAGTTCTTTCTACCTGCCTGAAATTAACCGGTAATAAGCCAGAAACACAGTCTAAATAACTATTGTAAATAGAAGCAAAATTGATACTGTTGATTTGAACCCTGATCGACTCATCTGAATACCAGGCTTTGCGCGTAAAGGTGGGCGTCATGCCCGCAAGCAGCCCTTGCATCATCACCGTGGCTCTTTTGCGTTCTACTTGCAGCGGCTTGGTGGAATCTTCAACGCTGACATAACCCAGGTCTTGAATCTGATTGCCTGGCCGCCAGGTGGACGCTTCAACGACTAATGCAGCCTTTCCGGGTCGCATGGGATTTTGAATGGTACTTGTCCAGAATTTTAACTCTTCGCCCGCTTCGTGAAAAAATACGCCTTTTCCATAGTCGGGAATATCGTGAACAAGGCTACATTCAAAAATAGAAGATACGATATACCATTGGCTTCTATCTAGCTTGGCTGTGTATGTTTTGGCATTAACATAGCTTGTGATACTTGGTGATAAAAATAATAACACTAAGATCGAAAGCCATAACTTTCGCGCATTTTTCAGCAAAAAAGTGTATGTGTGCCAATTGGATTGAATCATATTTTCAATAACCTGCTAAAACATGGCAATTGTTTGCCCTTTTTGTAAAAAAGCTCTGATATACTTCGGGTCGATCGTCGATTGAACATGCCTTGTTACGCGACATACGGAATATATTAAGGATAAACCGTGCAAAACCAATCTGATAAAAGCAATTCTCACGCCATCTCTAAACGTTTCAGAGGTTATTTACCCGTTGTCATCGATGTTGAAACCGGAGGTTTTAACGCACAAACAGATGCCTTACTTGAAATTGCAGCCGTCATTATAGACATGAAGTCTTGTGGTGACCTGTATTTAAAAGAAACCATCCACTGTAATGTTGAACCGTTTAGAGGGGCAAATATGGAAGCCTCTGCCCTTCAATTTACAGGCATTGACCCGCATAGCCCGTTTAGAAATGCCTTATCAGAAAAAATGGCACTGGATAAAATATTCACCCCCATTAGAAAAGCCATCAAAGACACCAACTGCACCCGTGCTATTCTAGTCGGGCATAACGCATCCTTTGACCATGGTTTTGTCTTTGCCGCGGCGGAAAGAACCGGAATAAAGCGCAACCCTTTTCACCCCTTCTCTTCATTCGATACCGCCACCATGGCGGGTTTAGCGTATGGCCAAACGGTCTTAGCAAAAGCCTGCGCAATGGCGAGTATAGACTTTAATGGAAAGGCAGCGCATTCTGCGAAATACGATACCGAAAAAACCGCCGAGCTATTTTGTAAAATCGTCAACAAATGGCAGAACATGGGGGGCTGGCCGGTTTAAGGCTCGAACAGAAACTTTAAAGCTATAAGCATTAGGCACTGAATGAAAACTCAATTCAAACCCTTTCACCAAGCAAAGAGTTTGAATTGAACTTCAGTTTTACACTTACCTAGCCATTCAAGAACAAATGCATCCAAATACTGGCACCATAGCCGAGAGCAATAACGGGTGTCCATTTCAAATGACTAAAGAAAGTGTACTGGCCCCGGGCTTGTCCCATCAACGCAACGCCAGCGGCTGAACCAATGGATAACAAGCTCCCCCCGGCACCTGCGGTTAAGGTGACTAACAGCCATTGGGCATGAGGCATGTCTGGATTCATCGTGAGTACCGCAAACATCACCGGAATATTATCTACAATTGCAGATAAGACACCGACCAGAATATTGGCGTTCGTGGCGCCTAATTCGCCATACATAAAACCGGAAACCATACCTAAATAACCAATAAAACCAAGCCCTCCGACAGCGAGAATAACACCATAGAAGAAGAATAAGGTATCCCACTCCGCATGCGCTATTTTAGAGAAGACATCAAAATTATACGGATCATCTGAAGACCCTGGCGGGTTTTCCGTACTATGTGACCAAATCATCGACTTTTGGCGTAAGTAGTAGCCATAAAATTTAAGATAAGCCAAACCTGTCATCATGCCAAATACGGGTGGTATATGTAGAAAGCTATGGAAACTTACCGCTGTTACAATCGTCAGCAAGAACAAGCCCACAATGACTAAGCCACCATATTTCATGGCATCTTCAACTGCATCCGCCTTTGGTGGTTTACCAGAAGGAAGAGCGAATTGCATGATGAATGCAGGAATAACAAAATTTACAACGGAAGGCAGGAAGAGATCGAAAAACTCCCAAAATTCAACCATACCTTTCTGCCAAACCATCAAAGTGGTGATATCACCAAATGGGCTAAACACACCACCGGCATTGGCACCCACCACGATATTGATACATGCAATGGCGACAAATTTCGGCTGCCCTTCCCCTACGGCTAGCACTACGGCACACATAATCAATGCGGTCGTTAAGTTGTCGGCGATAGGCGAGATAAAAAAGGCAAGTGCCCCGGTTAGCCAAAACAAAGCGCGATAACTAAAGCCTTTCACAACTAACCAGTTTCTGAGAGATTCGAACACACCGCGTTCTAACATGGCGTTAATATAAGTCATTGCCACCAGTAAGAAGAAAAATAGTTCGGCATATTCAAGGAAATTATGACGAATTGCCGGTTCAACACTATGCGGCATGTCATGCATATTGTAGACAATGGCGATTAGAAACCAGATCAAACCCGCTGCCAGAAGCACGGGCTTGGATTTTCGAAGGTGGATTTGCTCTTCTAAAATAACCAGAACATAAGCCGCTAAAAAAATACAAATTGCAGCGATGCCAACCCAATGACTGGTTAAATCGAGCGTTGAATGATGGCCTTCAGCGGCCAACACACCTGCTGAACTTAGCAAACCTATAACAAAGACGAAAAACAACTGCATTCTATTCTCCAGTTTTGAGCTTGAAATTTTATGCGCATTATCCCCTCATTGAGCACAAACTCAAGACCGATTAAACAACTAGCAGCCTAAAAAGGATAAAGCAGAGAAAATGACAAACCAAAGGTACGAGCTTTACTGATATCAAGCTGATCACTGCTTATCGAGAAGCTAACATTTTGGCTTTTCCAGCCAAGTGTTAGGGCCCTTGTTCTGAAATCGAATGCTGTAAGCACTTGGTTTTCATCAATAGGGATCGTCACAAGCGCTTGGGTATAAACCGAGTCATCATAACGATTAAACCTTAACCCGAGAATAAATTCATTTTCTAAGCGATACCGCCCTTCTAACCGCATTCGCTGGGGTAATTTAAGACTATGTTTTCGATAGCTTTCTTTACCTCTTAATACCGGCTTCACGTCAATGGTGCCATTGTCATCGAGGCTCACCCTATCAGAACTGGCAGTCGCTGTCGTAAAGGGCGCCCGATCTATTTCAATGCGGCCAAACAAATCAAGAATCTCGGCATCGATAGTTACATATTCGTTGACGCGTAGATTCCACCTCACATCAACAGCATAACCATAGCCCGTTGGTTTATCTGCTTGTCGGTCTAATAATTCATCTTGATCATAAGCATAATCAAGCAGAATATTACCATCGTAGCTATCATCACCAACCAAGATATCGCCCTTAATATGGCCGTCCATAAAACTGCCTAGTTTGAGAGCGGAAACATCCACTCCCATATCCAAAGAAGAAGACAAAGAGAATAAGTATCCGAATTTGAAGCCATAGGTTCGGGCATGCAAGACATCCAAGTACAAATCGTACTCTCTATTGGTCTCAATGATTTTGTCATTTTTATCCGCGTAGACTAATTCGGCCAGATCTTGGGTGTAATTTAGAACATAGTCATAGCGTGCAAGTGCGGCTATTTTAAAGCGATCAACTCGTGTTCCGGCTTCCCAAATATTGTGCGTAAAAGAACGTTCTCCACCCGCGTAATTCGAGCCTTTAAATTCATCAAACACGATTTGTTTGATAGATGAGGTCTCACTATGGCCATACATGGTGCTTTCAACATACACCTCATTCTTTGAGGTAACTGCCTGAGTACAGAGTGAAATAAAGTAGATGCTTATAAAAAATAATAAACTGATAGGTTTTTGATACACCATGTTTGTATTTTCCTTAATACAAAGTTTCATTGCCAAACTAAAAAAGAGGCCGAAGCCTCTTTAATTCTTAATAGCTCAAATACAAACCAAGCTACTATTATATCGAGTAAAAGATTCAAACTTATCTAGAAAAAAGATTCAAACTCGATGTTATCGGCATCTTTATCATCAGCAAAGACTAATAAATCCACACCATTACGCACTTCATACCACGCAAACAAGAAGTCACTTGAGTCAATCTTGCCATCTTCGTTGGTATCCATACGAATTTCCAAGGTAACATCTTCACCTTCAGCCTTAGATTCATCGCCAGTCACGAGGATCTGAACGCCATCGTTATTGCTAAGGGTCAATTTTCCTTTGGCGCTATTGTCTGAATCCACTGCACTTGCATCTGCCACGATATCAATCATACGGCCTGGGTATTTCAAGGAAACACTCACTTCGCCGTCGTCAAAACCGGTGCGTTTTGCTTCGAAGCTAAAATCAACTTCCTCAGCACCATCAGCAGAAATACCTGCAAGGTCGGCTGTGAAATTAAGCTTCACGGTCACATCTGAATAACTAGATTCTGTTTCACCAAAAGACTCTGATGACTCTGAATAGCTTGAACCTTGAGATGAACCTTCAGAGCTAAAGGAATAAACCTCACGATAGTTAATATTTTTGCCATTACCATCAATGCTAAAGCGAGCATCGAAACTATCGACATCATTCGCAAAGTTACCCGCTAACACCAAACTAACAGTGCCTAACCTCAGGCTGGTATCTGAATCTTCAGTGTCATACCAGGACCATGATTCATCGCTCCAATCATTACCCCAGGTATCACTAGTATCTTCGATCACTCGAAGACTGCTGACTTCGGCATCTAAAGAACCCGTGAAGACCATCAGCCCACCGGTTTGAGTTTCACTCACTGAGGTTTGCTCAATTTTGACATTCAAGCCCAGATCAAAGCCTGTCACCGTAAAGTCGGCAAAGTCTTCATACATTCCAGATTCATAGGAGTTTGTGCCTTCGCCTTCAAAACTGAAAACAAGGTTAGCCTTGGCACCACTACCATCCAATAAACTAATTTTAGCTGTACCCGTTGAAGCTGTGCCCATAAAAGAAATATCGGCAGCGCCTGTACCACTACCTTTATCTCCCCAAGTATTTACACCGGTTTCTTCATTGTACTCGTCATAATCGAGAATTTTGGTTTCATCGAAGGTTAGATTTGTCACTGTACCCGAAATATCTACGGCAACAGTGTGCTCTACCTGCTCATCGTCGGTCACAACAATATTTTCTTCCACTGACAGCACAATCACACCATTGACTTGCGCAACGCTGACACTCACGCCTTCATGTACCACAGTCGCCGGTAATTCAGTAATAGTGGCGTCATTGTCTTCACTTGGGGTGATTAAAGCACCGGTTTCGATATCGAAGTTATTTTCATACACCATCGACATCGCGCCTAAGGCTTCAGCCATCGCTTCAAGGGAATATCCTACATCGTCTGAGCTGGCTAAATCGGCAGCACTTAGCTGTGCCTCAAAATTATCAGCAATGCTCTCAATCGATTGAGCAGAGTCACCTGAGCCAACCATTGAGTTGCCCATAACGGTACCCAGTTCGCGAAGCTCTTCGACAAAGGCTTTCACTTGGGCAAGTTTAGTCGCATTCGCGGTTGGGCTAGGCGTACCTTGATTACCTGAATCTGATGGAGTAGAAGCATCGGCTACTGTTTGATCATCATCAATGGTGCCACCTAAAGTAGTGAGTTCAGCAAGTGACGCATCTTCTGCGCCTAGGTCTGCGCTTACTTTTGTTTTGACTTTATTGATCACGGCACTTGCCGCTGCCAGAATTTCAGATAAATCTGTTTTTGAACTGCTTACAGCCTTAGTTGACAGCCCATTCGCTACATAGTCATCTGAAAAATCTTTAATGGCTTGGCCCATTTTTTTAGCTGCGTCTGCTTGAACCGCAGACACAATAGCGGCATTGAGGGCTGCATATTTCAAACCTTCTTTATTGGATGCACTTACCGCAACTTTTGCTGAGTTAGTGAGATCGATAACGGGTTGTTTGGTAATGTGCCCTGTTAAACCAAAGCGTTCAGATACTTGAGAGTTGGCATTATTCACCGCCTCCTTAATGTTGAAGTCAGTGACTGCGCCTGCTGAGATGGCATTTTTAGCTAAACCGGCCGCGACAGTGGTTAAGAGGGTCACATTGATGGACACTGTTGCTGTGCTTTCTGGCAGAACAGCGCTCATTTCAAGGTCGCCGCTATCTAGGTCGAACACCTCGCCAAAGGGCGTGATATCATCGGTGGTTGCCGGATCACCATCTTTATCACAACCATTTGTGAGGTCGCACTTCATGGTGGCATTTCCGTCATTATCATCGACCACGATGAACAAGGGTTTGCCATTATGTGTGGAGGGAATATTTAGTGAGTATTCACCATTGGCATCGGTTGTTGTTGTGGCTATCGCGGTTGTTTCAGGGCTACCAGTGCTATCAAACAGATAGGCGCTGACCTTGCCTCCCACCACTATGCCTTTACTCGCCGCACCATTCACCGTCGCACCCGAAGCTGCAGAAGACGAACTACCGCCTCCACCACCGCCACACGCTGATAAACCCATTGCCGCTGCTATCGCTACACTTAAAGTCAACTTTTTCATTATTATTTCTCCATGTTATTTCTGTCCCCCTAGTTAGTTATAGCTTTAGGGCTCCAGAACTCAAAAACGGCATCCTTCTGTTTTGCAAATCTGAAAATACATCTATCAAACCAGCACTGAAGTTATCCGTAGTGCTCAATGCATCTTTAATATAACGACTAAAAAATAGAATAAATAGACTCATTTCACAACTCATGAAGTTAATTCGATAGGAACTGTAAACTAACGAGATGAAATGTAAGTGAAATACTTAGAAACATTCATAACTGACTAATTACATTCGATGTCTTTCGAATATACGTTTTAACTCCCCTGATTCCGTCAGTGATTTTAAACCTCGATTAAAAGCTTCTTGTTTTTCTAGATAGTTTTTTGCTTTTTTAGAGAACATTACATATTGCGGCTCAATTTTAATCGTTGGCTCTATCCAGTCTATTTCCATTGCTTTTTCTGGCGGCAATTCTGTTCTAAGAATATAGTTTCCCAAGGCTTTATCAAGCAAGGCGAGATCGATACGCGCATCGGATAACTTCAGGATATTTTGCTTATCGGTAGTGACCTCTGCCAAATCAAGACCTGCATTATCGAACCCGGGAGGATTAACATAACCCCGCACAACACCAATAGAATATCCCTTCAAGTCCGTAAATTCTTTATAGGATATTTGGTGCTTTTTATGTTTAAACAGTACCAGCTCATTGCCAGGTAAAGCTGTTGAAAAAACAAAATCTGACTCCCGTTCAACACGATACCAAGCGGTATAAATCCCGTCATACTTACCGTCTGCTGTCCATTTAATAGCGCGACTCCATGGAAGCTGCTCGCGTTTTACGCTATATCCCTGGTCGGCAAAGGCCGCGACGATAATTTCGCTGAGCGGCCCCCCATTTTGTAAATCTTCTGAGTAATAGGGCGGGTAGCTTACGTAGGATAAAGAGACTGTTTTTTCTTCGGCTAACAGTTTGGAATAAGCAGTTTGTAGAGATAACAATATCAAAATTAAAGTAAGCGTTCTTTTCATGAGTCTCTCCGTTAAAGCCTTTTCTGTATTATTATTATTGAAATTTAGGGCTATCTTCATTCAAGATATTCGTTTTCACAGTGCAATGTTAATTATTATCTTTTTTTTCACGCCATAGATTAATTTTTTCCGCGACAATATCGGGTGTAATGGGTTTGGCAATATAATCATTCATGCCCGAAGCCAGGCATTTTTCTCGATCCCCTTTCATGGCATTGGCTGTCATAGCAATAATAGGAATGGCTTGATAAGTTTCCCCTGCCAGCCCCATCCTTATTTCGTTGGCCGCCGTATAGCCATCTTTAACCGGCATCTGGCAATCCATTAATATCATATGGAATTTTTCTGGCTTAGCTTTCAGTATTTCAATGACTTCTGCACCATCGTTTGCAATCTCACATTCAAAACCCTGATTTTCAATAATAGTTTTTGCTACAAGTTGATTTATGTGTTGGTCTTCAGCTAGCAATATGCAGCCTTTCGCTGTCGAATTCAGTGCGTTTTTGTCATCATTTATCACAGGCGACTGATCATCTTCTTTTGACTCAATTGAAGGTATTTTCGCTTCTCCCTTAGGCGGCACTCCCACAGGCAATAAGAGCCGACAAGTAAAAGCACTTCCCTTGCCTTGCTCACTGACTAATTCAATGTCTCCGCGCATTAATTTAAGTAATTTACGAACAATCGTTAAACCTAACCCTGTACCGCCAAATTTACGCGTTGTTGATAAGTCTTCCTGGCTAAATGCATCAAATACAAAGTCTTGTTTGCTTTTATTTATGCCAATACCTGTATCGGACACTCGAATAAGTAACTCGACCTTGTCTTCTAGCTGTTTAGACGACGCTTCGATGATGATATGACCTTCCTGGGTAAACTTAAGTGCGTTGCTGACTAAGTTTGAAATAATTTGTTTAAGCCTATTGGGGTCACCTTTTAAATGTTCATCAAGCGGTTCGATTATGTTTAATTTTAAACTTAAACCCTTTTGGCTAACCGGATTTAGCCAAAAACCGTATAGCTGATTCAATAGATCTCTGAGGCTAAAATTAACGGAATCGATCGTAAATTTACCTGATTCAATCTTCGACAGATCTAAAATATCATTAAGTATCAACAATAATGATTCCGCGCTGGATAAGGACAAACTTGCCTGCTGCTTTTGCTGAGGGTTTAAGTCTGACTCAAGCAAGATGTGCAACATACCAATCACTCCGTTCATCGGCGTTCTGATCTCATGGCTCATATTGGCTAAAAACTCGCTTTTGGCATTATCAGCCTTTTCTGCTCGTTGTTTAGCGTCTATCAATTCAAGATTACTCTTCACATCTGCGTCAATATCCTGAACAGAGCCATAAACACCTACACATTTACCTTCTTTAAAAACCGGTTCCCCTGTAGAGGCAATCCAAATTTTACGCCCTTTTTCGGTGATAACGGTCAAATCCTCTGACCAAGGGCATCCTTCATTCATAGCTCGTGTTTCCAATTCTTTCAATCGTACCCGGCTGTGTTCGGTATAGAACTTTTCTGCAGATTCCATGGTCAATTTAAACGAAGAGTCAACTTCAAAAATCTCTCTCATCATAAAAGACCAAGTTAACTCTCCACTTAATAAATCATATTCCCACGCCCCTATTCTTGCTTGAACACTCATGGCTTCGAGCATTCGACTTTGACTTTCAAGCATATTTGTTCTGCTCGAAATAATCGATTCAAGATTACTATTTAAAGAAAGCAGTTTAGCCTGGGAAGTATAAAGCCGCTCCTTCATCGAACTGAATACAGTATCTAAACGCCTCAGTTCTTTGCTATTAAAGTCACCTTCTGCATCAAATAATTCAATCTCAGGGTCTATATCACCCATGTTGTTATCAAAATTGGTCATTTCCATTTTCAAAATAAATTTGTCGAGGGCTCGGACAAGGTATTTTTTGAATGCCCACAAAAAAAGCACCCAAAGCACGATGGACTTTATGACTGCATTGATAAAAATAAACAAGAAGTTGTGCTTAACTTGCTCAAACACAATATTCCGGCTGGAGAATAAATAGAGTGTCCCAATATTTCTGTCTTGATAGTTTAATTCATGGCTAACAAAAAACTTATCTGGCCAGGGTTCAGCCGTTTTATGGTCATCCATGTTGCCTGGTGGCACAGTATTGCCTAATTGAAATATGGCACCTTGATCTGCATTAACAAAAACCACCCCAGAAATTGAATGCAGGCCAAGCACACCATTTAAGGTAACTTCGAGCTGTTCCAGATCGTAATTCCAATACGCTGTAGCAATAGACTGCCCGAATATTTCACCGTAGGTCGTCAGGTTGGTAGTTATTCGTTGTTTTTGAAGTTGAAATTCTTTGTAAAGATGCACGCCCGTGAT
>JBFJZQ010000038.1:0-15224 GCA_041622015.1 Oleiphilaceae bacterium | reverse complement strand
CGTAGCATTGTTCAGGAAGTAAATAATGCAATAAGCTTGAATGAAGCGCTCGATATCATTGTGCTTCGCGTTCAAGAAGCTATGTCGACTGAAGTCTGCTCTGTTTATATATTAGATGTAATACAAAATAGATACATCCTCAAAGCTTCAAAAGGTCTTAAAGAGGATGCTGTTGGGCGAGTTAGTTTAGGTTACTCAGAAGGCTTGGTTGGCCTGGTTGGGGTGCGTCAAGAGCCCATTAACCTCGAACATGCTCAAAAACATGAACGCTACCGATATTTCCCGGAGACAGGTGAAGAGCGCTTTGAAAGTTTTTTAGGCGTTCCGATTATCCATCATAAAAAAGTGCTGGGTGTCATTGTTGTTCAGCAAGCTAGTAATAGTCGTCAATTCGATGAAGGCGAAGAGGCTTTTCTGGTTACAATATCGGCTCAGCTTGCAAGTGTGATTGCACATACAGAAATTACGCGGGCAATTGAATCGACTAGCATTACGGGTGAAGCGGCTCAAGATATTACTTTTCGCGGTGTAGCCGGCGCTCCAGGTGTTGCGATTGGTAGAAGTGTTGTGGTGTTTCCCATGGCTGATCTAGACGCCGTGCCCGACAGAGAAAGCGAGCATATTACGCAAGATATTGAACTGTTCGAACATGCGATTCAGTCTGTTCGCTTGGATATTCAGAAAGTAGGAGAGCGCCTTTCAACACAGCTTCGTCCAGAAGAGCAAGCCCTTTTCGATGTATATCTTAATATGCTTGACGATAATGCTCTCGCAGGAGAGGTGAGAAGTAAGATACAAGCAGGTAAGTCTGCCCAAACATCTTTAAAAATGATTATTAGTGAATATGCCCGTCATTTTGAGCAGATGAATGATGCATATTTAAGTGAGCGTGCTGTTGATATTAAAGATTTAGGTCGACGCATCCTTTCTTATTTGCAGAAAGATTCCACGTCACAGTTAGACTTTCCGGATAATACGATTTTAGTCAGCGATGAGTTGACGCCTACAATGCTGGGAGAGGTGCCGAGAGACAAGCTCCTGGGGTTGGTGTCAGTAAAAGGTTCTGGTAATTCACATGTTGCCATTCTAGCGCGGGCTATGGGAATTCCAACGATAATGGGAGTGTTGGATATGCCCCTTCATCGTTTGGATGGTAAAGACCTGATTGTTGATGGCTACAATGGTGAATTATTTGTTAGTCCTTCTGACAGTCTTATTCATTACTATAAGCAGATAGTCGAAGAAGAAAAACTTCTAGATCAGGGGCTTGAAAAGTTAAAAGACTTGCCGTGTGAAACCACTGACGGCCACGTCATATCTGCTTGGGTAAATACCGGGTTAATGACTGATGTTGTTCGTTCTATTAATCAAGGTGCTGAAGGGGTCGGTTTATATCGAACAGAAGTCCCTTTTATGATTAATGAGCGCTTTCCTAGTGAGCAAGAGCAGATAATTTGTTATCGAGAGCAGTTAGAAGCGTTTGCGCCGAATTATGTCACCATGAGAACGCTTGATATTGGTGGCGATAAATCCCTACCATACTTTCCAATCACAGAAGAAAACCCTTTCCTTGGGTGGCGTGGGATTCGTGTCACCTTAGATCATCCGGAAATTTTCTTGGTACAAATGCGAGCGATGTTGAAGGCAAGTGTTGGTCTGGACAATTTACGCATCATGTTGCCTATGATCTCCAGTGTGAATGAAATCGAAGAAGCCTTACATTTAATTTATCGTGAATATCATGAGATTCGGGCAGAGGGCTTTGATGTCACCATGCCTCAAATTGGTGTGATGATCGAAGTCCCTGGCGCCGTTTACCAAGTTAAAGAATTTGCTGATCGGGTCGATTTTTTATCGGTGGGTTCAAATGACTTAACACAATATTTACTAGCGGTAGATAGAAATAATCCCCGTGTAGCGTCTTTATATCATACATTTCATCCGGCTGTTTTACGTGCGCTATATAGCATTGCTAAAGATGCAAAAGAAATGTCCATTCAGTTAAGTATTTGCGGTGAGCTCGCTGGAGACCCGGCTGGCGCAGTACTTTTGATGGCCATGGGCTATGATGCTTTATCGATGAATGCGTCAAATTTGTTAAAAGTTAAATCTGTCATCCGCGGTATTGATTTAGTCTGGGCAAAGCGACTTTTAGCCAATGTTTTAGAATTGGATTCGCCTTATATTGTTCAAAGTACTCTTAATTTGGCGCTTAAAGAGGCAGGGTTTACTCGATATTTGCGTCCAGTAAAAATCCTTGAAGAAATAAAATCCTAAGTATGTTTTTGATTAGTGTGAACACTCTACAAATTAAGAATAGTGTCCGTAGTAATTTTTTAATGTTTGTGAGGTCATCATAATGTCTGATAAGACATTGCAAAATATAACCAAACCAAAGCTTGGTTTGGCTCTTGGTGGTGGTGGACCCTTGGGTGGTATCTACGAAATCGGAGCACTCAGGGCTTTGGATGAAGCGTTAGATGGACTAGACTTAAATGATCTACATACATATGTGGGCGTTAATGCAGGGTCATTTGTTGCAGCCAATCTAGCAAACCAAATGACGCCAGCTCAAATGTGTCGGATATTTGTGCGCAATGAGGCAGATATCCATCCGTTTCACCCAGGGGTGTTTTATAAGCCTGCTTTTGCAGAGTATTTTCAGCGGACTAAGGCTATTCCTAAAATCCTCTTTAGAGCTTGGATGAATTTATTAAGCCATCCCAATGACCAAAGTGTGTTGGAGTCTTTAACAGCACTTGCACAGGCTGTTCCTTCAGGTATTTTTGATAATGAGGGGTTTCATCAATATTTGGCTAGATCTTACAATGCTATTGGGCGGACCAATGACTTTAAGCAATTGCGAAAAAGCTTAATTATTATTGCTGCTGACCTTGAATCGGGTGAGACTGTTAGATTTGGTTCAGATGGTTTGCAGCATATTCAAATTTCAAAAGCGATACAGTGCAGTATGGCTTCTCCAGGTTTATATCAGCCGGTTGAAGTCGACGACCATTTTTATGTTGACGGCACTCTAAATAAAGGAATGCATACCACTGTCGCCATGGAAGATGGTGCAGATATTGTTTTCGCGATCAATCCTGTTGTGCCCGTAGATGTGGCTCAAGCGGTCGATTCAGGAACCATGTCTCGACATGAGTTAAGCCAATCCGGTATGCCTAACGTGTTATCCCAAGTCTATCGAACAATGGTTCATTCACGGTTACAGTCGGGCTTGAAATATATTAAGCGTGACTATCCGAATAAAGAAGTGATTCTGTTTGAACCAGTCAGAAACGATGCAAACTTATTTTTTTCTAGTGTATTTAGTTTCAATACTCGGAAAATGATGTGTGAGCATGCGTATCAATTAACCCGGGCTTCTCTCAGGTCCAGGGCTGATGAATTAGAGCCGCTGTTGGCTCCTGCTGGTATTCGTTTACGTCATGATATTTTGAATGATGAGGCTAGAACTTTAAGTACGGGTTTATACGGTGCTGCGCTGCCAACGTATAAAAGTAATATTAGAAAGATATCGATAGGGAAAGCAAATGATAGCTATTTGGATAAAGTGACAAATAAAGTAGCGTCAATTTTTTAGTAAATACTTGATACTAGAAATGCGCAAAAAAGCACTCAAGATGAGTGCTTTTTTTTTGGGTAGCTTTTTTAATTAAGGTAAATCATAAAATATATTGGCTTAAGTCTTCATCTTCAGAAAGCTCGTCTAGCTTCTCGGTTACATATGCCGCAGTGACCTCGAAATCGTCTAGTTGAGTGTCACCAGCATCGAAAGAAACTTGCTCTAAGAGCCTTTCTAAGACGGTATGCAATCTTCTAGCGCCAATATTTTCAGTTTTTTCATTTACCTTCCAGGCAATATGCGCAATTTTCTCCAGCGCATCTTCACTAAAGCTTAGTTTCAAACCTTCCGTTCCCATTAAGGCAATATACTGGTCAATCAGTGAAGCGTTCGGTTCCGTTAATATTTTTTGGAAATCTGACGGAGTAAGCGCTTTTAATTCCACGCGTATTGGCAATCTGCCTTGAAGTTCAGGAATTAAATCTGAGGGTTTGGATAGATGAAACGCGCCAGAAGCAATAAATAAAATATGATCTGTTTTTATTGCGCCTAGTTTTGTGTTGACGGTACTGCCTTCAATTAAAGGCAATAGGTCACGCTGAACGCCTTCACGAGAGACATCTGATGATGCATTTTCAGAGCGCTTGGCGACTTTATCTATTTCATCAATGAAGACAATCCCATTTTGCTCTACTGCATGAATTGCTTTCGCTTTTATATCGTCTTCATTAATTAGTTTGCTGGCTTCTTCATCTTTTATGCGTTTGAAGGCATCTTTAATGGTGAGTTTTTTGGTTTTCTTTTTATCACCTGACATGCTGGAAAAAATATTTTGAAGCTGATTGCTCATTTCTTCCATGCCTGGAGGAGCCATTATTTCAACGCCAACAGGAGAGGCGCTGATTTCAATATCAATTTCTTTGTCATCAAGTTCGCCTTCGCGTAATTTCTTTCGAAACATTTGGCGAGTAGAGGATTCTTCTGTCTGAGTATTCTCAGGGTTGCCAGACGTTCTTGCAGGGCGGAGTAAGGCATCAAGAATGCGTTCTTCTGCTGCGTCCTCGGCACGGGTAGCAACTAATTTCATTTCTTTTTGTCGAAGCATATTGAGTGCGCTATCAGCAATGTCTCTGACAATCGACTCAACATCTCTTCCGACATAGCCTACTTCAGTAAATTTTGTGGCCTCTACTTTAAGAAAAGGCGCATCTGCAAGCTTTGCTAGTCTTCGGGCAATTTCTGTTTTACCCACACCGGTTGGGCCGATCATTAAGATATTCTTGGGAGAGATCTCTTCGCGTAGAGAGGGCTCAAGTTGCATGCGACGCCACCTGTTTCTTAATGCGATAGCAACTGCACGTTTTGCTTCATCTTGGCCGATAATATGTTGATTTAATTCGTGAACAATTTCTCTGGGTGTCATGTTTGCCATAATAATGTCTACTTTCTATGTCTAGCGAGAATATGAATTTGATGTAGGTTCAGTAATTACTTTTCAGTGTTTTTAACAATATGTTCGATGGTGAATTGGTTATTAGTAAATACACAGATGTCTGATGCTATTTGGAGTCCTTTTTGGACGATTTCTTCCGCAGACAGGTCAGTGTTTTCCAGTAGAGCACGAGCACTTGCTTGTGCAAAAGGACCACCTGAGCCGATTGCTATAAGGCTGTCTTCAGGTTCAATTACATCACCATTACCGGTGATAATAAGCGAATGCTTTTCGTCTGCCACCGCGAGCAGTGCTTCTAGCTTTCTGAGAGCCCGGTCGGTACGCCAGTCTTTCGCTAGCTCGACGGCGGCTTTTAATAAATTACCTTGGTGTTTTTCAAGTTGTGCTTCAAAACGTTCAAATAGGGTAAAAGCATCAGCAGTTCCGCCGGCAAAACCAGCAATGACTTTGCCGTGGTGCAAGCGCCTGACTTTCTTGGCATTGCCTTTCATGATGGTGTTGCCTAGAGAGACTTGGCCGTCTCCGCCTAAAGCAACTTCACCTTCTCTGCGTACTGATAAAATGGTGGTCATTAAGTTCTCCAAAGTGAAGCCTGAAAAGTGACAATAACTATGCTCACTTGAGTGTGAAAAAATATGCCTTTGAAGAGAAATATTAATGTTCAAAGGCAGGAAAAAAGGATTAAGAAAGATATATGGAGGCTTGCTCTAGTATTTCAAGAATAAGTTTTTGAAAGTTAGGAAGATTTTTTGATTTTCTTAACAAGTGGCTGGATTTGCATGGATACTAGCTTATCCAGGGCGCTATTCATTTTACTTCGATTATAAAATGGACCCGTTGAGACTCTATGCCAAGTAGAGCCTTGATCGTTAGTGACGCTTTGAATGTCTGCTTTCAGGCCCTGGAATGCAATCATAGCTTTTTGTCTTTCGGCATCTTTCAAGTTTCTGAAGGAGCCCGTTTGTATGACATAGAAATACTCTCCGGGCGCGGACTTTTCTTTAAATTGATAAGCATCTACTTTTGGCGCAACAACTTCATGTTTGGGTAAAAGGTCGTAAAAGTTGAATCGGTTTTCAGGCTCTGCTGGTTTTTTTGTAACGGTTTTAACGGGAGCTTTAGTCTTGGTTTTTACGTCGTCCTTTGGAATAGAATAGGTTTCGGGCACGGTTTGAAGTAAGTACAGCCCATACCCGAATGCACTAACTAAAAGAACAAGCGTGAACCCGAAAAGAAGGTGTCTGTTTTTAGATTTGGGCTTTGCTTCTGGCATGGAGGCTAAGTTCTTCCGTTTATTTTTGCTTTGGGGGTCGCGCGCTTGCGGGCGATCCGTATGGCCATTTTTCTTTTTGGCTTGGCCGGGTTTTCTTGTGGTGCTTGGCTTTGCGAAGTCTTGTGTCATAAATGGTTTACATTTCTTCTGGCGCAGAGACGCCGAGTAGCTGAAGACCATTTTGTAGGACTTGTTTGACAGCGATGCTCAGAGTAACCCTTGCATCTCTAATTTGCTTATCTTCATCAAGCACTTTGTTCGAGTTATAGTAAGTATGGAACTCGCTAGCGAGGTCACGCAAATAATGCGTCAGTACATGAGGTTCGAGGTTGTTTGCAGCCGAATTTAGTTGCTCTGGATACAGCGCTAATTGCTTTGCCATTGCTACCTCGCCCTCTTCAGCGATTGCTGACAATGCCGTTATACCTTCTTCTGCATTAAAGCTTAGTTTCTGGTCGTTCAGTTTTCTCAGCATGCTTGCAATGCGTGCATGAGCATATTGAATATAGTAAACAGGGTTGTCTTTGCTCTCAGATTTGGCTAAGTCTAGATCAAAGTCCATATGCTGTTCGGCTTTGCGGGTGACATAGAAGAATCGAGCGGCATCGTTACCAACTTCTTCGCGAAGCTCTCTTAAAGTGACAAATGATCCGCTTCGAGTAGACATCTGAACGCGTTCTTTGCCTCGGTATAAGATGGCAAACTGAACTAACTTTACATCTAGTTTATTAGGGTCAAGGTCTAGTGCCTGTAATGCTGCTTTGACTCTAGGTATGTAGCCATGGTGGTCTGCGCCCCAGATATTAATCACCTTGTCAAAACCGCGCTCAAATTTATTTAGATGATACGCAATGTCTGAGGCAAAGTAGGTTGTTTCGCCATTGTCACGTTTTACAACACGGTCTTTGTCATCACCAAAAGTGGTTGATCGAAACCATAGAGCGCCATTTTCTTCATAAAGATGACCATTTTTATCGAGTCTGTTCAGAGCAGCATCAATATCTTGGCTAATTGACGCTTCAGAGAACCAGTTTTGATAACTTACGCCAAAATCTTTCAAGTCGTCTCTGATGTCATCAACAATAGCATTCAAACCTTGGTTGAACACAACTTCATAGTCATCTGCAAGCAGTGACTTAGCCTTAGAAACAATGGCATCTATATAGAGTTCTTTATCTCCGCCTTCATTTTCATCTTTGGGTAGCTGGCTGAATACTTCCTCGGATGTCTTTAAGAAGCGATCACCATGTTTAGCTTTTAAATCAGCGGAAATCTCATTGATGTAATCACCTTTATAGCCATTCACGGGGAAGGTTAAAGAGAAATAGCTTTCAAGGTAGCGAAGCCAAACACTAGCTGCCAGAATGTTCATTTGTCGGCCGGCATCATTTACATAATATTCGCGGGTGACATCGAAGCCTACAGCTTCTAGTAGGTCTGCAACGGATGCGCCATAAGCGGCGCCTCTGCCATGGCCGACATGTAGCGGGCCAGTTGGGTTAGCAGATACAAATTCGACTTGGATTTTTTGTCCATTAGGTTTAGCTGCACGGCCAAATTGATCTTTTTGCTCTAGGATTGTTTCAATAACAGTAAAGTTGCTGGCACTACTCACAAAAAAATTGATGAATCCGGGGCCTGCAATTTCAACCTTTTCG
Organism: Oleiphilaceae bacterium; assembly: GCA_041622015.1. Taxonomy (GTDB): domain Bacteria; phylum Pseudomonadota; class Gammaproteobacteria; order Pseudomonadales; family Oleiphilaceae; genus PZPK01. The sequence continues at coordinate 7,257 of JBFJZQ010000038.1, read as the reverse complement.
ATGCTTTCGTGTTTGTTTTTAGAAAGAGTGTCGACAATGAGTTCCGCTAGTTTTCTAGGCGACATGCCCGCTTGCTTTGATAGAACAAGTGCAATATTAGATGCAAAGTCACCGTGGGTTTTATCTTTGCTTGCATCAATATTAACTGAATAATTTAGTTCAGCAGGAAGTGCCTGTGAGTCACTGAGTTGTGTAATGGTGTGTTGAACAAGTTCAGAGATAAGTTCTTTCATGAGATTCCAGGAGTAGCCGCTAAAGAGAGAAAATTATTGTCGCGTATTATCTATGATTCGCGCTCTTATTGAAACTCTTAGAATGATTTCATACGTTGGAAATTATTATCGAGAAGCACTGTTATGTGTATTCATGTGGGTCGACATCAATAATTATTTTTACCTTGTTTTTAATTTTTCCGACTAATTGAGGTAATTGAGTCTGAATACCAAATCGAGTGGCTTGATCTGTCGTAAATATGTGCAGGTAGGTTCTAAATACGCCTGCTTTTCTGGACATGCTGGCTTCAATAGGGCCTGATATTTGAGTGTGGGGTGATGCGCCTAATTTGTTAGCGAGTTCTTTTTTAATTTGTTGAAGTTGTTCGAAATTTATATGTTGAGAGTTAGATTCAGCTTTTATCGAAATCATTTTGCTGTAGGGTGGCAGGGTGCACTCTTTTCGTTCTTCCAGTTCATTATTTGCAGCTAGATCATAGTTATTGTCCAGGATTGGAATAAAAAGAGGGTGTTCTGCATGCTTTGTTTGAATAAGAACTGTGCCTTTTTTATTGCCACGACCTGTTCTGCCAGCAACTTGTAGTAAAAGTTGTGTGCTTTGTTCGAATGCTCGAAAGTCTGAGCTAAATAAGCTGGCATCAGCATCAATAATGGCGACTAGGGTGACATTATGGAAGTCATGACCTTTTGCCAGCATTTGGGTGCCGATGAGAATACAGGGTTCACCGCGATTAACTTCTTCAACAAGTTGCTTCATGTCTTGTTGTTTTTTTATGCTGTCACGATCAATGCGGATGATCTTTGTCTCAGGGAAGGTGGTTGCTAGTCCTGTTTCTATTCGCTCAGTGCCTGTGCCTAGTGGGCTCAGCTGGTTGTAGTTACAAAGCTTGCAATTGGATGGAATGGCTTCTTTGAAGTCGCAGTGATGACAATGAAGGTGTGGTGGTTCGCTGTGAAGGGTTAGGCGAGCATCACAATTAGGGCAGGTCGCAATCCAGCCGCAGCCATTACAAAGTAAGGTGGGTGAAAAACCTCGGCGATTTTGAAAAATAATGACTTGGTTTTGTTTTTCTAGTTCAACTTTTATTTTGTTTAAAAGAGGTTGAGAGCAGCCGTTGATGAGAGTTCTGCTTTTGGTATCAATTAGGTGTATTTTGGGTTTTTCGCCTAAGCCTGCTCTCTGGCTCAATGAAATATAATGATATTTTTTTTGCTTTGCATTCAGAAGGGTTTCAAGCGAGGGTGTTGCAGAACCTAAAATTATTTGACAGTCTTCCAGTTGTGCTCGTTTGACGGCGAGGTTGCGCGCTGAGTATTTAAAACCATCGTTCTGTTTGTATGATGAGTCATGCTCTTCATCAACAATAATTAAATCCAAAGATTGAAATGGTGTGAAAATAGCAGACCGTGTGCCAATGATGACATTGGCAGTGCCATTTTTCGCAAGATACCACATAGTAAGTTTTTCTTTCTCACTCATTCCGGAGTGAATAAGGCCTATCGGGGTGTTTAATTGAGATTGGAATCTTGCCAGCGTTTGCGGTGTGAGGTTTATCTCAGGTATCAATATTAGTGCTTGTTTCTGTTTGGCTAATGTTTCTCTTACTCTGGAAATATAAACTTCTGTTTTGCCGCTGCCTGTAATGCCATGTAAAAGTTGGATGTTAAAGGTGTTCATGTTTCGGCAGATTTGTTCTAAGGCTGCTTGCTGTTCAGTATTGAGTGTGTGCTGTATTGATTCTGTATTATTGTTTTGCTGGGATTGAGCGCTAAGCGGGTCTATCTTCTCGTGTCTGAGAAGTCCTTTCGTTTCTAGGCTTTTTAGTTGGCTAACTGTAATGCCTAATAGCTTGAAAGAATTTTGCCATATTCCATTAGCTTGATTCTGGAACTGATTTAATATCTCGGTTTGTTTAGGTGCTTTTTTATTATTCTTGAACTCCTTATCGGTACGAAACCACTTTACGACGCTTAGTACGCTATCAGATTTTGTTAGATGAGCTTGTTTTCTCAGTGCGGTTGGCAAGGCGGCTTGAAAGCACTCTCCAATGGGGTGGCAGTAATAATGGGCAGCCCAAGTAATAAGTTTAAATAGTTTGTGTGGAAAGCATGAGTCTGTATCCAGTATTTTGATTGCGTGTTTGAGTTTGTATTTGGTATCGGTAGTTGGATTTTCTTGCGTTGATATGCCAACGATAACGCCAATAAGTTGTCTGCCTGAAAAGGGCACTAAGGCTCTCATTCCAATTTCAGGGGAGATGCTTTCGGTTTGCAATCCTGAAGAGTTTTCTGTCTTCTCAGGGCTTAGATAATCAAAGGTTTTAAAAAGAGGTGCTGGAATAGCGACAGATATAATCATGATTTCTTTCAATAGGAAAAGTCTGTTTTAATCTTAAAGTATTCTCTATTTGAATGAAACGGTACTTGCTAATTGTGTTTAATTTGTTACTATGCGCCGTCTTAAAAATGGCTGAAGCTTTATATTGGTTTTTTGTTAGCGAACTCAAAATTAAGAAATGGCTTAGGTTTTTCCTTGTGCGGTGCTGTTTTTGTGCTTGTTGAAATAAAATAAGGCAATATTCAGTGGCGGCATAATTTAATTTGAGGTGTGTCATGAAAGAAGGTATTCATCCTGAGTATCAAGAAATTGAAGCAAAATGTGGTTGTGGTAATGTCTTTAAAACGCGTTCAACGTTGTGTAAAGATCTTACTTTAGACGTATGTTCTGCATGTCATCCATTCTATACTGGTAAGCAGAAAGTAATGGATACGGGCGGCCGTATTGATAAGTTTAAGAAGCGTTTTGGCAGCAGAATCAGCAGCTAAGAGATGTTTCGCTACGAAGATTACATTAAAAAGAGCGCATGACGCTCTTTTTTCGTCTTTTTGTTGTGTGCACTACTTGGTGGTTTGATGAAGCCTTCCAACTAAGGTTAAATATATTTTCTTGATAGTTAATATTTTTAATTGATGGTAAGGGACGCCATAGAAAGCCTTAAGGAGTAAGTGTTAAAAAATAGCGCTTGTTGTCGTAATGGTTTTATAGGGTGGGCAATAATGATTTGCCTAATATTTCAGGCTTAATGTCTACAATTCATGGTTAAACGGTACAATATAATGTCAGAAGATTTTAAAAAAGCAGCTCTCGATTATCATGCAAAACCACGCGCAGGTAAAATTAGCGTAGAAATTTCCAAACCTACAGCAACCTCTAGAGATTTGGCTTTGGCTTATAGTCCTGGTGTTGCTGAGCCGGTAAGAGAAATTGCTGCTGATCCTGAAAATGCATACAAGTACACAGCTAAAGGTAATCTTGTAGCCGTTATTTCTGATGGTTCTGCGATCCTTGGTTTGGGTAATCTTGGTCCATTGGCGAGTAAGCCGGTTATGGAAGGTAAGGGTGTACTATTTAAGCGTTTTGCTGGTATTGATGTCTTTGATATCGAAGTTGATGCAGAAAGCCCGCAGGCATTTATTGATACAACTAAGCGTATTGCAGATACTTTTGGTGGTATTAATCTTGAAGATATAAAAGCGCCGGAATGTTTTGAGATAGAAAGAGTGCTGATTGAGCAGTGTAATATTCCTGTGTTTCATGATGATCAGCACGGTACTGCCATTGTAACAGCCGCGGGTATGATCAACGCTTTAGAGCTTCAGGGTAAAACAATTGAAGAGGCTAAGGTGGTTTGTCTCGGTGCTGGTGCTGCCGCAATAGCGTGTATGAAGCTATTAATTAGTTGTGGTATGAAATCTGAAAACATCTTTATGCTCGACCGAAAAGGCGTGATTCATTCTGGTCGTGATGACCTGAATCAATATAAAGCAATGTTTGCTAATGATACTGATAAGCGTACTTTATCTGATGCTTGCGAAGGTGCGGATGTGTTTGTTGGTTTGTCTGGCCCAGATTTATTGCCAGTTGAAGATCTGATGCGTATGGCGCCGAATCCAGTAATTTTTGCATGTTCAAATCCTGATCCTGAAATTAAGCCAGAAACTGCGTTGGCTGCAAGATCTGATTTGATTATGGCTACGGGTAGATCTGATTACCCTAATCAAGTAAATAATGTATTAGGTTTTCCTTTCATTTTCCGCGGCGCGCTTGATGTTCGTGCAACAGTGATCAATGAAGAGATGAAAGTGGCTGCTGTTCATGCGATTAAAGATTTGGCTAAAGAGTCTGTTCCTCAAGAGGTTATCGACGCTTATGGTGGTGCTTCTTTGGAATATGGTAAAGAATATATTATTCCTAAGCCTTTAGATGAGCGTTTGTTGGGTAATGTTTCAGCGGCTGTTGCAAAAGCTGCTGTTGATTCAGGTGTTGCCAAGTTTGGTTATCCTGCGCACTATCCTTTAAAGACAGTTGCAGATATTAAGTAATCTTCACTGCTAGACGAAAAAAAACCGGCAATTGCCGGTTTTTTTGTCTTATGTTTAGAGTTAGTTGGAGCATATAGTGTTAAGTTGTTCAAGGTAGCTTTGTTTTTTTGCTTCAATTTCTTCTTGCGTTAATTGTCTGACTTTTCCGTCTTCATTGATTTTTATGCGACTATTTTCGTTAAGTGTTTTTAGGTTGTTGCGAATATTTTCGCACTGAGCGTTTAGTTCTCTTTTTTGTGTTTCAGATTTGAGTTTTTCAGCTTGGGCTTCAAGCTCTTTAGATTTTCTCTCATCTAATGCTAATGCGGCGCTTTGAGGTCGCGTTTGTTCTTTGCTGGAGTTGCTAGATTTAATTTTAAGTTTTTCGCTTGATGTTTCATTGGGCTTTATGTCTGAGTAGTGGGTGTTGCCATTCTTGTCGACCCATTTATATATCTCAGCGTTGCAAAGTACAGGGCTTATTAAAGCAACAAATAAGAGCATGAGTTGAAGTTTTATGCTGAATTTATTTGCGCGTGAAGTTTCTTTGGGCATGCGTGTTTAATCCTCTGTTGAGTGGCAAATCTTTACTAACTATAAACTATGATGGGGTATATCGCTTAAAATCAGCGAAATATTGTGTAAACAAAGGAAAAGTTAGTATTTTTTATTGACTCTGATTATTTAAGTGTCAGAATTGTTGGTTGCTTTTTCTAGGGTTTTACAAAAGTCGTTTAAATACGCTTATAGTATCCCCAAGCGAATTTTTGCCAGTTTTACAGTTGGCAGTAGTGAATGCAGTATTGTGTCTCATAAAACATACAATGTTGGGCGAAACTCCACGCCTCTTTGCTATTTAGAGTTCGCTAGATTATATCCAGTATGCTTCCACAAGAAGTAAGTGTTAACTCGGATTAAGCTTCCAACTAACTAATTAATAGAAGGTGATTAACGTGGAGCTATTATCTGGCGCCGATATGATTACTCGTTTTTTACAAGACGAAGGTGTCGAAAAGATATACGGTTATCCTGGTGGTGCAGCACTTCATATATATGATGCGCTGTTCAGGCAGGATAAAGTGGAACATATTTTAGTTCGTCATGAGCAGGCTGCTGTTCATATGGCGGATGGTTATGCGAGAGCGTCCGGCAAAGCTGGGGTTGTTTTGGTGACTTCAGGTCCTGGCGCAACAAATACCATTACGGGTATAGCGACAGCTTTTATGGACTCTATACCGATGGTTGTTCTTTGTGGACAGGTTCCATCAACTCTTATTGGTGAAGATGCTTTTCAGGAAACAGATATGATGGGCGTCTCTCGTCCCGTTGTTAAGCATAATATGGCTATTAGACATCCTTCAGAGATTCCTGAGGTGTTGAAAAAGGCATTTTATATTGCAGAATCTGGGCGTCCTGGGCCTGTCGTGGTTGATATCCCTAAGGATATGACTGCGCCTAATGAGCGCTTCGAGTATGTTTACCCTAAGAAAGTAAAACTTAGATCATATTCGCCGCCAGTTAGGGGGCATTCTGGTCAGATCAAAAAAGCTGTTGATATGTTGTTGGCTGCTAAGAGACCGGTTATCTATGCTGGTGGCGGTGTAATACTTGGAAAGGCTTCTTCTAAACTGACCAAGCTCGTCGAAACGCTTAACTATCCTGTTACTAATACTTTGATGGGCTTGGGTGGCTATCCTGGTACCGGCAAGCATAGTCTCGGCATGCTAGGTATGCATGGTAGTTTCGAAGCTAATCAAGCTATGCATCATGCAGATTTAGTTGTATCTGTCGGTGCTAGATTTGATGATAGGGTAACAAATGGCACAGATAAGTTCTGTCCTGGTGCTCGTATTGTTCATATCGATATTGATCCGGCGAACATAGCTAAAACGGTTAAAGTTGATGTGCCAATTGTTGGGCCTGTTGGTTCGGTGCTTGATGATATGTTGGCTTTGATCGCTGAGGCTGGCGTTGAGCCTGACAAGGATGCTATTGCTGAGTGGTGGGGTAAGATTGATGTGTGGCGTCAGCGTCATGGCGGGCGTTACGAGCCATCTACGGAAGATAATATAAAGCCTCAGACTGTTATCGAGTCTTTATATCGGGTCACGAAAGGTGATGCGTATGTTACTTCAGACGTTGGTCAGCATCAGATGTTCGCAGCGCAGTACTATAAGTTTGATAAGCCTAATCGCTGGATAAATTCAGGTGGTTTGGGAACGATGGGCTTTGGTTTTCCTGCTGCAATGGGAATTAAACTTCATTACCCTAATGAAGAGGTTGTTTGTGTCACGGGTGAAGGCAGTATTCAAATGAATATTCAGGAGCTTTCTACCTGTAAGCAATATGATTTGCCTGTTAAGGTGGTGATCCTTAATAATCAGGCTTTGGGTATGGTTAAGCAATGGCAGGATATGAATTACGAGGCGCGTCATTCTCATTCTTATATGGATTCATTGCCTGATTTTGAAAAGCTTGTTGAGTCTTACGGTCATGTTGGTTTGACGGTGAGAAAATTGAGCGAGCTAGATGCGACCATGGAAAAAGCGTTTGCAATGAAGGATCGCTTAGTTTTTATAAACGTTTATGTTGACCCCAAAGAGCATGTATATCCAATGCAGATTGCAAAAGGCTCGATGAAAGATATGTGGCTTAGCAAGAT
>JBFJZQ010000037.1:0-15276 GCA_041622015.1 Oleiphilaceae bacterium | reverse complement strand
TTGGGCGCTAAGGCTCTTGGTCAAAATCATGAAAGACATTCCAAGTAAAAATACCGTTGTCTTCATCTTATTTTCCTCATAAGTTCAGTTTTCAATATAGATAAGCAAAAGAATTTTAGATATGATACAACATAACATTTAGTTTTTAAAAATCAAAGTTTATATTTCCTATAATAATGTTTTAAAACTTTTGGCAACCCAAAAAAATAACAGTCTTTCTCTGAAGCTAAAAGCCTCATAACCCTCACTAACGATCACTTCTAAAAAGTATTTTCGGTATTTATTTATATCGAAATTAACGTTTCTCGAATTGCTAAATATTTTAGATAGGAAAGCTGATTATAAAAAAGGTCGCCTTCGAAGCTTTTGACTCGCAAACTTACCAATTAAATAAATCGAAACTACCGTTGTAAAACTGGTGGAGTCCATATACGTTCATTGTACCAATACTGAAATTCCTATGACTTTTTGTTGAAAGCGATCCTTTTCGGTTTGAAGATATCAGCTTAAAAAGCTCTAATAAACTGGACTGCCTTTGTGACTTTGTTGACTGGGCTTAAATGCTAAGATTTCACTAGTAAACTTAACTATCTAAAAAACCAAACAACACCTCACCCCGAAAAATAGACATAAAACGCACTCCAGCCATAAAGCCTAAGTAGCCCCCCCCAAGTACAAACTGATCTTTTTTATAAAGATTCATAATCTATTCCAGCACCATAAAGGTCAAATATTGCATCTTGACTAACATCAATAGTCGAATCTCCTTCCATATTACAGTGAGATAAGCTGAATCATTGCGCTAGCCGCTTTTCAGCACACCGCAAGTCTGTTAAATTTCCTGTCATCGTTTATGTAAACACTTATGCGCGCTTGCTCTTCGGATTGATCTAAAAAAATAAAAGGGAAACTCCTAATGTTTAAACTCAAAACCCTAATGTCACTATTCATACTCAGCTCAATATTGCTCATAACTGCCTGCGGTGAGCAACAAGAGATGGCAAATACGGCCTCGGTCAAAACCTATCGTTTAAAGCTGGCTGAAACCTGGGGACCAAACTTCCCTATTTTTGGTGATGCCTCAAAAGATATGGCGGCGATGGTCGAAAAAATGTCTGGCGGACGCTTAACCATTCAGATTGATTCATCGAATAAACACAAGGCGCCGTTTGGTGTTTTCGATATGGTTAAGTCTGGCCAATATGATATGGGGCATTCTGCGTCTTATTATTGGAAGGGGAAAATTCCTGCAACGATGTTTTTCACCACCATGCCCTTTAGCATGATTGCCTCAGAGCAGTTTGCTTGGTTCTACTATGGCGGTGGTATGGAGCTAATGAATGAACTCTATGCTCCACATAACTTATTATCCTTTCCTGGCGGCAATACCGGTAACCAAATGGCGGGCTGGTTCCAAAAAGAGATTAATTCACTTGAAGACTTACAAGGTTTAAAAATCCGTATTCCGGGTTTTGCCGGTGAAGTATTAGCCGAATTAGGTGCAAAACCTACCAACATTCCACCAGGTGAACTCTATACTGCTTTAGAACGTGGTACGGTCGATGCGGTTGAATGGGTAGGCCCATCTTTAGATTTGCGTATGGGCTTCCACAAAATTGCGCCTTATTACTACACTGGCTGGCATGAACCTGCGGCAGAATTGCAATTCTTGGTCAATAAAAAGACCTTTGAATCCCTACCAGAAGACCTTCAGGAAATTCTGCGCACTGCCATGAAAGCGTCGGCTTACGACATGTACGCACATTCAACCCATGCAAGCGGCGAGAACTGGGCGAGCATGAGCACTGAATACCCGAATATTCAGGTAAAAACATTTCCAAAAGAGGTCTTAGCTGCCATGAAGGATGCCAACAAACGCCTTGTTGAACAAAGTGCAGCAGCTGACCCCTTTGCGGCTAAAGTGCTCAATTCTCAACAGGCTTATTTAGCAAAGATACGTCAGTGGACGAAGATGTCTGACTTGGCGTATTTGACCAGTACCGACGAATCAAAGTAGCCGATACCTGAACATGAATCATCTCCTGAAACTTGATCAATGCTTTGCCGGCCTCGCCCGCTTTTGCGGTGCTTTGGCTTGCATTGCGATGATTCTGTTACTGTTTAACGTTTTTTACGACGTCATCATGCGTTATGCCTTTAATGACGTATCCATTGCCATGCAAGAGCTGGAATGGCATCTTTTTTCTTGCGTTTTTTTACTCGGTATTCCTTACGCCATCAGAGAAAATAGTCATGTAAGAGTAGATATTCTTTATGATCGTTGGTCTTTGAAAACCCAGGCCTTGATCAATCTATTCGGCGTGATTATTTTTATTCTGCCTTTTGTAGGCTTGGTTACTTACTACAGTATTAGCTTTGCCTTTGACGCTTACCAAATGGGCGAAGGAAGCGGTGACCCAGGCGGACTACCCTATCGCTGGATCATTAAAGGGCTGATCCCTTTTTCATTCATGTTAATGGGCCTGGCGAGTTTAGGCATGATCACCAGTGCATTAATCAGCCTTAAACAAGCACCAGCGCATACCGAAAAACCGCACAAGAATTTACTCTGATGACAATTTACGGCTCTGCCCCATTTATGAGGAATACCGCCACATGTTAGGCATGATTATGTTTGTCGTGGCGCTCGCCATGCTTCTGCTGGGCTTTCCGGTTGCCTTTACCTTTGCGGGCGTGGCGCTGTTTTTTGGGCTACTTGCGGAGGGCTTTGATCTCTTTGCTTTTATGCCGTATCGCATTCAAAGCGTGATGGAAAACACCATATTAATGGCCATCCCCCTGTTTATTTTTATGGGCGTAGTACTGCAAAAAACCCGTTTGGCAGAGCAGTTATTAGTGGCCATGGCCCAGCTGTTTGGCCGGGTCAATGGCGGCATTGCGATCAGCACCATTCTAGTTGGAGCCTTACTCGCTGCGTCTACCGGCGTGGTCGGTGCGAGTGTCGTGGCAATGGGTTTAATCTCTTTACCGAGCATGCTGAAACACAATTATGATAAAGCCCTAAGCTGTGGAACGATTTGCGCATCGGGCACACTGGGTCAAATCATTCCGCCGTCTATTATTCTGATCATTCTTGGCGATGTCTTGGGCATTCCTGTCGGTGAATTGTTTCAAGCCGCGATTGCACCGGGCGTTTTATTAATCGCGCTATATATCGGCTATATATTATTTATTACCGCCAAGCACCCAGAAAAGGCACCGGCATTACCGCCATCAACTGAGAGCACAGCGACTCAATTCAAACAAGCTATTATCGCTATACTCCCTCCCCTTGCGCTCATGTTAGTTGTATTAGGATCTATATTTTCTGGGATTGCAACGCCGACAGAAAGTTCTGCTTTAGGTGGCGTGGGGGCGATTATTCTTGCCATGAGTTATCGTCAGTTCGATAGGAACATGCTTTGGGAAAGCGCCAACGAAACCGTCAAAGTGACCGCCATGGTGTTTGCTATTTTGATTGGCGCAACCGCCTTTTCAATGACTTTCAGCTATTCTGGCGGCGATCATATTCTTGAACAATGGTTAATGAACCTGCCCGGTGAGAAATGGGGCTTCCTGATTCTTTCCATGTTGGTAGTATTGGTGCTTGGTTTCTTTATCGACTTTGTTGAAATTTCTTTTATCATTATCCCGCTGCTTGCTCCCGTTGCTGAAGCGCTGGGAATTAGCATGCTGTGGTTTGCCATATTGATTGCCATGAACTTACAGACCAGTTTTTTAACGCCACCTTTTGGCTTCAGCCTTTTTTATCTCAAAGGCGTCGCGCCTAGTGCGATTAAAACGCAAGACATCTATCGCGGTGTAATTCCCTTTATCAGCATCCAGATATTTGTATTACTTTTATTGCTGATCAAACCCCAGTGGTTTGGCATGTAAGCCTGTTGATGATGGTTTTTCTTTTAAATCCAACGTTTCCAAGTCGACTTATACCCAAAATATAAATATTTACACTTAATCCCTTGATAAATCACCCTTCATAGCTAGAAAATTGAACTACTCTTTATGAAGGATTGTTCAGTTATCTATTGGATTGACGTTTATGAGTATTACCACCTGCCCTCAATTTACCGAATTAGACCCAGATATCATTCATGATTTTTCGGACTGCCTACAAGAAAACATTGATCAGATAGAAGTGTGTCTCGGCTTGCTTGATAACGATAACGATCCTAAATTAGTGCATCGATTATTTAGAGACGTCCATTCATTAAAGGGCAACTGTAGAATGGTATTTCTTAATCCTTTAGTTGACACCATTCATTCTTTAGAAGAAATTGTCTCGGACATGCGCCAAGGCACTAAGACCTACAGCAGGTTATATGGTGAGTTTTTTGCCGCCATTGTTGTACGTATTAACACCATGGTTCTTGGGTTCGTGAATGAAGGCCAAGTCGAAGGTGAGCCTCACCTTCTGATGAATGAAGTCATTGAAAGTGTTCGTTTATGTGCAGATGGAAAAGAAAACGAAACGATAAATGCTGCGCTTGATAAATTAGTAGGCTCTCGAACCCCGGATACTGACAAAGCGGCACCTACTTTAGAAGCCCCGGAAATAGTAGAGCAACCCGTAGTCGATGAAACAGAAAACCATCCTGATTTAATATTCTTCAGAACACTTGCATTGCAACTTGATGAGCTAAACATATATAAACGGGGGCGGACTCAAATCATATTAGATTTATGTCTTTCCACAAATGAAGATTTAAATAATTTAGTCGACAAGAATCAATTAAGCGCTGCAGTTTATTTACATGACTTAGGCATGGCACTCATCCCCTCTGAAATACTCAATAAACCCAGCAAGCTAACGAATGAAGAATTCCAACTAATTAAAAACCATATTGAGATGGGGAGTCAACTACTCCAGAGAATGACAGGCTGGCAAGAAGCAGCCGAAATGGTGCGTCAGCATCACGAAAAATATAACGGTAGTGGTTATCCTTTAGGCTTAAGCCAAGAGAATATTCACCCTGGCGCAATGATTATTGCCTTGGCTGATACCTTTTATGCTGTCACCAATGAACGTGCCGACAGAAGCTATAAGAAATCGCTGTTTAGTGCTGTGACCTTGATCAATGGTGAAAGTGGCTCGCAGTTCAATCCAAAATTTGTTGAGGCTTTCAATGAGACGGTTAGAAGACATTATATCGCACCGAAGCCAGCATAGATAAAAAACGCAACTGGCATAAGCAGAAAAGCCTGAGGTAAGGCTACCTCAGGCTTTCACGATTCCCCGATGCGAAACCATCAAAACGTTTTACACCTCAAAAAATGCTCTTCGAAAACAGAGCCAATTAACACGGTTTCATCAAGTTTTGCTGAGACACTTGCGCCTGACAGCGCCTCGCCATCATTCAGGTACAGCGTTTCGAAGGTCATGGGGTCGGACTTCACATCAATACGAATGACTTGAGAAGGTGAAGGCACTTCGGCATTGTTTATATGCGCCTGAAAGTCGAACAACTTAGGGTGTCCGGCATTCAGAAGATGACCTACGCCATCCCACTCAAAATTATCTGCTCCCATATTCACATAAAGGGTTTCGTCTAATCGCCAAACTAACCTATCCCGCACTTGTTTATAACGGGAAATTCGCCCTGCCGTGGTTTCCGCTACGTATAAACTTTCCTGATCATCAGACAGCGCCAAGCCATTAGCAAAACGTAAACCTGAGATAGCGATGTGACCTTGCACTCCATCAAAATAGCTAACCGATGATAAGGGCAAACCTAAATAATCCTCCAATACCGCCATTTTGGTATTTAAGGAGTTACCATGATCATTACTGACAAAAAACTTATCTTTATCCACCACGACCAGATCATTCGGGGCAATTAATTCCGGGTAAGTAATACGCCGCCTGATTTTCAATTCACCAGATTCGAATATATTAAACACGACCACTTCATGCTCTGTTGGCGTTATGTGATTTACGGCATAAAGCTCAATTGCCCGCCCTTGATCATTACTCTCGGGATCACTAAAACGCAGCGCAATACCGTGGGGGTGAAAGTCGCCCATCATTTCAATGTTGATTTTTTCAGGTAGACTATCAGGCTTGGTTAAATCCAAACGCCAAATCGAACCACTAGGGTATGCCGGCAAACTAAGATCGTTAAATACTGCTCGTCTATCGTCGGCAGAGATATAGGCCACCTTCGATACAGGGTCGATGGTAATGTCTTCAGCACCAACTGGGCCGCTTAAGGCTTCACAAGAAGCCAAGTCTATAGTTTGATCAACAGCACGAAAGATACCTGAATCTCGCGTTATTCTGGCCAGCTGTAACAAGATCGCCACAACGCATATCAACAATATTGCTTTCTTCATTCTGTCCTCTGTTTGATTTTACTGCTACCAGATGAGCCTATATTGCTCTTATAGTATGTGCGACGAATAAGCTGAATCGAGCACCTTAAAATATCTTGGTATTTTAACCGCATGAGTTTAACAAAAATCATTGCATTAACGATATGCTAAAAATAAATAGCCGCCCGAATATTGCGAAAGCTACTCGGTGCAATTAAATATCCACACCTGAAACACCATGTATTTAGCATTTAGGCGGTACTCGTTGCACTCTGTATAAACTGAATGAATAGCAGACAGACTAATGCTCTTAAACTAGCACTCTAAAGGACGCGCAAGCTCTAACACCTCCCTCGTCCTTTTTAAACCCTCATCCGGATTCGCACACAGCGTTTGTGAACGCAATACCTCTCCTTCCTGGTCTAAGACCACCCACCGACACTGTTCCAAGGCATCATCTGTTGGCACGAATGCTTTGGCCGTGGCATTTGAGCTTTCCACCAAGGCACACACAAAGCTTTTATCCACAAGTTTTCGCGTAGTTAGATACTGAAGAAAGCGCCCTAGGGCATAGGAAAGATTACTTTTGGTGGGGTGCACTGCATTATAAATGATGACAAAAACAAGCTTATTCAACAGCGCAGCTTGCTCCATCGCGGCTTCAATACAATACTCAGGATGTCGAGCAAAAAGATTGCCACACAGTAAAGCAGAGGGTTGTGGCTTCGCTGCTATTTGCTTGTAAATAGCACTCTGATTCGCATCATTTTCAAGGGGATCCTCGCCCGCTAAAATGATAGACATCCTTTCTATGTCAGCACTAAGGGCACCCGCTTCAGCACGATAAAACATGCACTCATCACGCTCATCGGTTAACACGCTTTCAAAATGCGCCAATTCATTCCATGCAGTTTTTAACCGAGCGTTACTTAATTTTATTTTTTTCTTATAAACGAGCCTGGTAAGCCCGCAACCCAGCATCAAAAAGAGTATGGCACACATTGCAAAGGTTATAGGTGCTGTTTGAACTATGTGCCAGTGATCAAGTATAGGTTTCACGAATTCATCCATTAGTTAAGTCCTCCCTGTAAACTAAAACTAGTAAGCAGATGATCATACCCCTTAGCAAATATACTTGAAAAGAGGCGATTCAACTCACCAGATTATCTTTTTTTACTAGTTTTCGCCTTCAAGCTCCAGCCTTTCTAGCTCTGTAGTCAGACTCAAAACGACGATTTGCAACATTCTAAAAATAAATACCTATGACTAAATAGTGCGTATAATGCTTACCTTTATACATTCTCTTGTTAAGGAAACACCATGTTAAAAGTGAACGAATATTTTGATGGAAAAGTAAGATCAATCGCCTTCCAAAGCACTACTTTGCCAGCCACTGTCGGCGTAATGAAAGCTGGCGACTATACCTTCGGCACATCACAAAAAGAATATATGACAGTTGTTTGCGGTGAACTGATCGTAAAACTACCGGGTAGTGACTCATTTGTGTCATTTAAAGATGGTGACACGTTTATCGTTGAAGCAAATCAATCTTTCGACTTACAGGTTCCCCAAGATACCGCGTATCTTTGCAAGTACGAGTAATACTTCTGATCTACTAATATACATTTATAGGGTGTGCTTGCGCACCAATTCAAAGAAGCGTTGGCGCGCTAGCACACCCTATAATGTTTAAAGCATACTCTAAATTATAAGCTGATAAGCTTAAAATCTACTTACCTGACCAGACAATCTTATAAAGATCACGACGCCGGTCTAAGAAGTTCCGTACAGAGCCTTCATTCTTCAACTTCTTCAACTTTTCTAAATCCAAGTCAACAATCAGCGTCATTTCTGTGTTGGGCGTACTTTCGGCGATGATATTATCGTGCGGAAAAGAGAAATCTGACGGTGAAAACACCACCGCTTGAGAGTATTGAATCACCGCATTATCGACCTTCGGCAAGTTACCGACACTACCCGTGATAGCCACATAACATTCATTTTCAATCGCTCTGGCTTGGGCGCAATGCCTGACACGCTGATAACCCGTCTTGGTATCAGTCCAGAAGGGGACGAACAAGATTTGCATATCTTGATCAGACAGCAGGCGAGATAATTCAGGAAACTCTGAGTCATAACAAATCAAGACACCAATCTTACCGAAGTCGGTTTCGAAGACCTTTAAGGTATCACCACCTTGCATAATCCAGTCGCGCTTTTCCATCGGTGTCGGATGAATTTTATATTGCGCTTCTTTGGTGCCATCACGTCGGCATAAATACGCTACGTTATAGAGTTCACCATCTTCAAGAACAGGCATAGAGCCAGCAATAATATTGATGTTATACGTTACCGCTAATTTCGAAACTGCTTCAAGAATTTCTTCGGTATAGCCTGCCAACGCTTTGATCGCATCCAGATTCGTTTGATGCACTTCTAAACCCATTAAGGGCGCATTAAAGAATTCTGGAAATAAGGCGACATCGCACTGATAGTCTGCCAAAGCATCCACGAAATATTCCACCTGCTGAATCACATCATCCACGGATTTGACCGTGCGCATTTGCCATTGAACACAGCCTACACGAGCAGAGGTTTTTGTCGCACCAATCAAAGGGGATTTTTTCTTGTCATAATACAGGTTATGCCATTGAAGTAGCGTCGCATAGCCATGAGATTCTAAGTCTTCAGGAAGATAAGCATGCAATACTTCTTTGACTTCAAAGTCATTTGATAGCTGGAAAGTCAGAATAGGGTCATATATTTCTTTCTTTTTTACTTTTTCAATATAGGCTTGCGGGGTCAGTTCATGCCTGTAATCGGTGTAATTAGGTATACGGCCTCCCGCGATTATGGCTTTCAGGTTCAAGTTTTGGCAAAGCTCTTTTCTTCCCTCATACAACCTTCTACCCAAACGCATACCGCGATAGTCAGGCGAAACAAAAACATCCACACCGTAGAGCACATCGCCCTTAGGGTCATGTGTGGTAATGTAGGCATCGCCGGTAATTTCTTCATAGGTATGCTTATCACCAAACTTGTCATAATCCACTATGACTGAAAAGGCAGCGGCAACAACTTTACCGTGATCTTCAATACAAATTTGACCATCTGGAAAGGTCGCTAATTGCGCTTTGAATTTCTTTTCGGCTTTAGGAATATCCATCGTTTCATAGACTTTATCCATGATTTCTTTTATATCAGGATAATCTTCTAAACGAAGGTGGCGCAGGGTTAACCTATGTTCCGGTTCTTCTGTATTGATTTCATCACTCATTTTATTAACACCTAAATATAGCCATTAAAAGTTGCTTTCGTTTCAGAAAACTTTGAAAGCGCTCCCATTGTGAATCAAAAAAATACGGCCATCTAGAGCCTAGCTCCGTTTGGTAGAAATATTTTTTAAAGCAGTTTTTTGAGCTGATCATTTATGCCGAAAGCGACGCGTTTGAAAGTAATCTGCCTCTTCGTTTAAATTTAATAACTCTCGTCTTATTAAATCTAAGGCCAGTGCTGAGACAATTTTCTGGAAAAATAATCGATTACCTGGAAAATAGAATTGATGGGCGTGTATGTTAGTTTTGCTGCCCCATGCCAGCCATACCGTGCCTACTGGCTTATCATCCGTACCGCCATTTGGCCCTGCAATACCTGAAACGGCAACACCCAAGTCTGCGTGGCTTGCATTCAAAGCCCCCTCTAGCATTTGCCTTACCACGGCTTCACTGACTGCTCCTTCAGTGGCTAAGGTATCTTCAGAAACCCCTAACACACTGGCTTTAATATGATTCGCATAAGTGACAAAGCCAGCTTCAAAGACCTTCGAAGAACCACTTACCTCGGTCAGCATTGAGGCGATTTTTCCGCCAGTACAGGATTCGGCACAGGTTACCTTAAGTTTTCGATCCGTTAACAAATTGACCAGCACTTCAGCCAAGCTGCGATCATCCTGAGTAACGATATGCGCCCCTAGTAGCTGCTCTATTTTGGTTTTCCAAATGTCCAATAGTGCATGGTCTTCTTTTCGATCAACCTTTAACTTTAATTCAAGCAAAGGCATCGATGCACGAAAGCCAAGTTCAATTTGCTCTGGCCAATCGGGGTAGTGTTCATGAATAGCTTGTTGAAGATTAGATTCACCGTAGCCAAAAATACGATAACGAACGCGCTTGGGTTGAATACTGTCAGGCAGCATTGTCGTTAATTCTGGCAATATTTCTTTCACCAGCATGGTTTTTAATTCATGTGGCACGCCCGGAGTACAGATGATTAAACAAGCATTATGTTTGACTTTAAAACCCACCGCCGAACCAGATTCGTTAGCCACTAAGTCGATGTCTTTTGGCAAGAATGCCTGCTTATTATTTGCCTCACTCAAGGCGTAGTTTCGTTTCACTGACCAGGCTTGCAAGTGTGCCATGGCTTCTGGATGCACAGCCAAAGGCCTTCCGATTACTTTTGCTAAGGCTTCAGCGGTCATGTCATCAGAGGTTGGCCCAAGGCCACCGTTCACAATGAGTACCTGAGCAGTTTTACTTAAGCGCTCCATTTCACGCACTAACAAAGCCATATCATCGGGAATGGTGCTTTTAGCAGCGATCTGGATACCTTGATCGAAAGACAACTGGGCGATCATCGCTGAATTACTGTCCAGGGTATCTCCGGTCATTAATTCATGACCGGTAAGAAGTAAGTTTATACGCATCTGATCACCCAATTATTATTCTGATTTATTAATACATTCTCATCGTGACAAGTTAACAATTAAACGTTATTACCACTTAAAATCTCAGCTAACTCGACCGAGCGATCCGCCGCTGCTTGCATCGCTTTGTCGACAATTTCAGGCAAGTTGTTCTGTTCAAATACCTGTATGGCACGCTCTGTTGTACCACCAGGTGACATGACATTTTTCTTAAGTTGCCCAGGAGAAATATCACTACTCAAGACCATTTGCGCAGCCCCTAAAACAGTTTGAGCGGCAAGCTTCCTCGCAGTACCGGCTTCAATACCTTGTTTAATAGCTGCCGCTTCCATCGCTTCTATCATCATAAAAATATACGCAGGCCCCGACCCAGAGAGCGCAGTGACTGAATGCATTTGAGATTCATCGGCTAACCATTCGACAATGCCGATACCCGAAAACAATTCTGTACTTAAGGCTTTTTGCTCGTCTGAAACCTGCTCATTTGCAATTAAGCCACTAGCGCCTTTTAAAACTTGTGCCGGTGTGTTCGGCATGCAACGCACGATTGCCTGATCATGCCCTAGCCATGCATTCAAACTATTAAGTTCTATGCCAGCAGCGATAGAAATAATTAAAGGCCGATGATTCAAGTTAACAGAAAGTTCTTCACATACTTGTTTGAGGATTTGCGGCTTCACACTCAAAACAATGACCGCTGCTTGCTTCACTGAAGCACCATTATCAATAGATGTTGTGACCCCCCAATTTGCTTTAATCTGATCAAGATGTTCTTGGGCGGGCGCACTCGCAATAATATTACTTGGTGAAAAACCTTTCTGGACCAGGCCACCCACAATGGCATTCGCCATATTGCCAGCCCCTACAAAACATATTTTTTTATCGTGTAATCCCATGAACTATCCTTATTAATTTTTTCATATTAAACATTAAGCTCGCTTACCGAAAAGCGCGGTTCCTACCCTGACCATCGTCGACCCACATTCAATAGCAGCTTCTATATCACCCGACATTCCCATTGATAAGGTATCAACTGTCGGGTAAATCGATTGGAGACTTTGAAATTTTGTCGCCATACGCTGAAACGCATTTTTCAGACTTGCTTCACTTTGCTGCGCATTCGGAATACACATTAAGCCTCGCAACGTTAAATTGGCTGCCTTATTGATTTCTTCCGCTAAGTTTTCGACGTCTTCAAGTAAAATACCCGACTTCGATTCTTCTTCATCAATATTCACTTGAATACAGCAATTTAAAGGTTCTAAACCGGCAGGTCGTTGATCATTTAAACGCTGAATGATTTTGGAACGCTCGAGCGTGTGAACCCAAGAAAAGTTCTCGGCGATCTGGCGCGTTTTATTGGATTGTATAGGGCCAATAAAGTGCCACACTAAGGCGCTATATTCAGTCTCTGAAGAAATCAGTTTTAGCTCTTCTTGCTTGGCCAGTGCTTCACTTAAATAATTCTCACCAAACTGACTAATGCCTGAGTGCATGGCGCTCTGAAGCTCTATAGCACTTCGAGTTTTACTGACGGCTAAAAGTTGCACTGAATCAGGCAATCTTTTTGCGCTAATTGTGGCTTTTTGTATCCTTGCTCTTACGTTATTGAGCTTGTCTGCTATGCTGAAGATCATACTATTTTTAATCTTTCTTTTTTGAATAAGGTCTTCGGGAGATTCTTAGACTAAACCCCTGATTACACAGTCTTATTGACTCGTAACCTAAGCTTAGTCTTCTTGTAAAATGTAAATGTAAGCCTGCTGAATAAGCAGCTAATGACTGCACTTCAACCAAGCTGGTCATTTGAGCAAAAAGCACATACATGCACAAGTATTATCCATCTCAACGAAGTAATTAATGAACCGAGACTCTCGCGACATTTAGAGCACAGCATTTAACAGATTTTTGAGGACCCATATGGATATTACAGAACTACTCGCATTTTCTGCCAAACAAGGCGCTTCTGACTTACACCTTTCTGCAGGTTTACCGCCGATGATTCGTGTTGACGGTGATGTGAGACGAATCAATTTACCTGCCATGGAACATAAAGAAGTGCATTCACTGATTTATGACATTATGAATGACAAGCAGCGTAAAGATTTTGAAGAGTTTTTGGAAACGGATTTTTCATTCGAAGTGCCGGGCGTCGCTCGCTTCAGGGTCAATGCGTTTAATCAGAATCGTGGCTCGGGTGCAGTATTCAGAACCATTCCATCAAAAGTACTAACGATGGATGACTTAGGCATGGGACAGGTCTTTAAAACCATTTCGGAAGTACCGCGTGGCTTGGTCCTTGTTACCGGGCCAACCGGTTCGGGCAAATCAACAACCTTGGCGGCGATGATCGACTATATTAATGACAATCGCTACGACCATATTCTCACCATTGAAGACCCGATCGAATTCGTTCACGAAAGTAAAAAATGCCTGATGAACCAACGAGAAGTTCACCGAGACACCCTCGGTTTTAATGAAGCGTTACGTTCAGCGCTTCGTGAAGACCCGGATATCATTCTGGTCGGCGAGCTACGTGACTTGGAAACCATTCGCTTAGCATTAACCGCTGCTGAAACCGGCCACTTGGTCTTCGGTACACTGCATACAACCTCTGCTGCCAAGACGATTGACCGTATTGTTGACGTATTTCCTGCGGAAGAGAAATCTATGGTTCGATCAATGCTTTCGGAGTCACTCCAAGCGGTTATATCACAGACATTATTAAAGAAAACCAATGGCGGCCGAGTGGCTGCACATGAAATTATGATCGGCTCACCCGCGATTCGAAACCTGATTCGTGAAGATAAAGTGGCGCAGATGTACAGTGCCATTCAAACGGGTGCTTCAATGGGTATGCAGACCTTAGATCAATGCTTACAGAACTTACTCAGCAAAGGCTTTATTACCCGTGAGATTGCGCGTGAGAAAGCCAAGATTCCTGATAATTTCTAAGCAAGCAGTGTTCATTTGGTGGCTATAAATAAACAGTACCTCGCTTTGCAGCTGTTCAAGCAAAGTAGAAATAAAGAATATCGCTCTCGTTTTTAAAGGAAGGATGGCAAGGTGGATTTCGAAAAGCTCTTACAAATCATGGTTGAAAAAGGTGGCTCTGACTTATTTATTACGGTCGGTGTCGCCCCCAGCATCAAAATCAATGGCAAGATAGTTCCTGTCACCAAGCAAGCGCTGACACCGGAACAAACACGAGAAATTGTTTATGATGTAATGAGCGATAAACAACGGGCAGAGTTTGCTGAAAATAACGAATGTAACTTTGCCATTAGTGCTCGCGGCATTGGTCGTTTTCGTGTCAGCGCGTTTTATCAACGAAACCTGTGCGGTATGGTGCTTAGACGTATTGAAACCAACATCCCCCGCATTGAAGACTTGGAACTTCCGGAAACTATTAATCAGTTAGCCATGACCAAACGCGGCCTGATCATTTTTGTTGGCGCAACAGGTACAGGTAAATCAACGTCCTTGGCCGCTATGATTGGCCACCGCAACCGAAATAGTAAAGGCCATATCATTTCAATAGAAGACCCGATTGAATACATCCATCAGCATGCAAACTGTATTGTGACTCAGCGCGAAGTAGGCATTGATACTGAAAGCTTTGAAGTCGCCTTGAAAAACACCCTGCGACAAGCACCTGACGTGATTATGATTGGTGAGATTCGCAGTAAGGAAACGATGGATTATGCCGTCACCTTTGCTGAGACAGGCCATTTATGCTTGGCAACCTTGCACGCCAACAACGCCAACCAGGCATTGGATCGAATTATCAACTTCTTCCCGCCCGAGCAACACAATCAGATTTGGATGGACTTATCACTCAACCTGAAAGCTATTGTGGCCCAGCAATTAATACCCACACCAGATGGTAAAGGACGAAAAGCAGCCGTTGAAATCCTTCTCAATACACCACTTTGTGCGGATTTAATTCGCAAGAAAGAAGTACATAAACTGAAAGAAATTATGACCAAGTCGCGCGATATTGGTATGCAGACTTTTGATCAGGCACTTTACGATTTATATGCTGCGGGCGAAATTACTTATGAAGATGCCTTAGCCTATGCCGACTCGGCAAACGACCTTCGCCTGATGATTAAACTGGGCTCCGACGCTAACACACCTGGGCAACTGCAATCTTCGACGGATCGTTTAAGTATCCAAGATGATAAGATTGATTTTGCCCCTTAGTGCGAGATAAGTCATCCCTTCGACGGGGCTCAGGG
>JBFJZQ010000036.1:0-15654 GCA_041622015.1 Oleiphilaceae bacterium | reverse complement strand
GCGTTAAATAAATATCATCCGCTTTTGCTTTTTCCCAACGATAGGCTTGTTCGAGAGGTAGCTTTACTTTTTTCAATGATGTCATGGTGATGTCAGTTGCCCTATTATATTTAGTTTCATTAATTCCATCTAAGACTTAAGTTAAGTCTGGAGAGGGATAATAAAAGGTGTAAAGGAAAATTTAAATAGAAAACTCAAAAAGTCATAAAAATACTGTCTTTTTTTTAATTTTTTGTTCAGTAGCGTCACTTTTAACAAGTTTTACTGAAAAATAATAGCTGAGTAAAGTAATACTTCCAATACTCATTAATCAGGAAAAAATTTTTGAACATATTCATTCAGTAACTCTTTCACAAAAAGATCTTGCTCACTTAACAATAAACCATTTAAAGCCAAAGATATAATAAGCAAGACCGCAAATAAAATCGTCAACCAATTCACTCTTTGGTACTTAACTTGCTCAACTACTTCAACAGCTTGATCTTTCTTTTTAGGAATAACTTTAACTTGCGTCTTTTGCTCTTCAACCATGGGAAGCAATTCAGACACAATTGACTCAACACTTTGCGGCCTATCTTCCCGGTACTTAGAAAACATTCGACCAATCAATTGCTGCATATCGAAAGACAGACCAATAAAGGCTTTAGTTTTAACCAGCACCCCATCCTTAAAGGCTGGTGGCATACCGGTTAAGGCATGAAAAAAAATCGCCCCTAAAGAATATATATCCGCTAACTCATCTCGCTGCGGTTGCCTGTCTGCATACCAGTTGGATTCTCTGGAACGCACCCGATAATGCTCATCCAAACCAAAATCAGCTAATTTGACCTGCATATCTGCAGTTACAAGAATATTACTAGGCCGCAGATTCCCATGAAGAATTCTATTTTGATGCGCAAATGAAAGCCCTCGGCAAATTTGAATGGCTAATTTAATAAAGACCTGAAAATCAAATGCATCGATCATCCGATCTTGCAGGCTACCACCAGAGATATAGGGCATAACAATAATAAAAACTGAATCATTCTTGGAGGAACCCAGCACATTTAAAATATTTGGATGCTTGAGACTATGCAGCATTTTGGCTTCTCGAAAACCTGAAAAGCTGTTCGTACGCTTCTTTATCACTAATAGTTTATGGGAGCTTTTGTCTTCATATAAATAGACAGCACCATGCTGGTCTTCCTGCATAACATCCAGCAAACCAAACTTTTGCTTGATAGACGCTAAGCCTTCGCCTGCCCGGTTAACCTTTTCCTCATCAATATGCTGACCTTTCATTGCCAACAATAATTGTGTTTTAACCTCTTCAACCGATTTAGGCCGTTTTTTTTGATCGAGCTCTATGCACTTCATCACCAAGTCATTTAGTGCTGGCGTTATATCCTCACCATAAGCTGAAAGCGGTACTGGATGCGCCGAAGGCAATTGACCAGAAAACAACTCATACATGACCACACCGATTGAATAAATATCGCTTAATGGCGAAGTCATCGCGATACCTTTGTGTTGCTCGGGCGCCATATAGGCTTCAGTACCCAGAATCAAGCGTGTTTCATCTGGCTGAACCTCTTTATCAACTTTAAAAAATGAAGCAATACCAAAGTCTAGAAGACGCGCAAAACCCTCTTTATCGATAATGACATTGGCAGGCTTAATATCTCGATGAATAACATCAAATTTATGTGCGTAAGCGACCCCTTTACAAATTTGAACGGCTATATCGACTTTTTGATTAAAGTCATACATCTGAGCATGAATGGCATCAGCCAGATTCTTTCCTTCTACAAACTCCATCACAAAAATTGGACGACCTTTGCTTGTCGTGCCCCGATCGATAACATGGATAATATTTGGATGATTCAAGCGCGCGATAATTAAGGACTCTCGCTCAAAACGCTTAATAACAGAAGGGTTATCTGACAAAGTGGCTGATAATACTTTTATGGCAACCGGCCGATTCAGGGATCGCTGCATGCCACGATAGACCGTAGCCATGCCACCTTCACCAATTTTCTCTAAATATTCATATCGACCTTCTTCAGCCATTTTTAAATCTCAGTCAACATAAAATAACAGCACCAAGGTTAACATCACGATAAACAGTATTGACCAAGTGAGTGGCGCCTTATTAATTGCTTTAGAGCTCCTTAAAGGAACCGTTTTATTTTCTTTTTCGGATAAGTGGGAGTCATCATTTTGATATTTGATTAGCGACAAGGTCACATTATCAGGAGCACCCGCATCTATAACCAACTGAAGCAGTTCCATTGAAATTTGCTCAAGTGAGCCTTTTTTTCGAATGGCTTTGAAAATCAACTCATCACTTAATACCCCCGACAAGCCATCCGAGCAGAGCAGCATAATGGAGTCATTATTTAGCTTACCTACCTTCATTGGAATATCTGAGAGAGAAAGCTGACCAAGCGCTTGAGTGAGCTCATGCTGACCAGAATGTGTTTTTGCTTCTTGCTTAGTGATCTCACCCTTAAGATAAAGTTCATTGGCGACGTTATGATCTGCACTTATAAGCTGGATTCGTTCTGGGCTAATAATATATGCTCGACTATCCCCCACCCAAGCAAGCTGAAATTCATTCTTGATGAATTTAACAGCCACAAGGGTCGTCGCCATACCTGTTAGTTCTGGCTGTTTAGAAACAGCAGACAAAATAGCCTGATTAGCGTCTTCAATGGCTGCCGTCAATGTACTGCCCTGGCGAAGTTTACGATCCACCATTTGCACTGAAAGCTGGCTCGCTAATTCACCCCCAACATTGCCACCAACGCCATCAGCAACCAACCAAACACCTTCATCATCGTTACTGATAAAGCTATCTTCGTTTTGCTCTCGAACAAGACCTTGATGACATATTGTATTGGAGATCAGCATTTGCCTGAGGTACTTCCTAATTTTTTATCTTTACCGACTAAAACAAAGTAGATTCTTAGTAAAACTCATTTCAGTATAGACAAGACTTTAAAAAGTACCTTTTTTCTATTTATTTCATAGATACAAACAATTTTTATGTTGAATATTCGAAGACTGGGAACTTCTGTCTATACTTAGACTTCAAAGACACACATTATTTTATTTAGACCATTGTAAGCAGCTGCGCTTTCAAATCTTATAGCTTTTAAGGGATCGTAATTAATCATGTTAAAACTTCAATTCAAGGACCGACGAAGAGATTCGGTTTGGATAGTCGACACTCAGTTCAGTATTGGCAAATCTCCTAGTAATAGCTTGATGATTGAGGATCCCTCGATAGACGCCATACATGTCGAAATAAATAATAACAAAGACCAATTATCTTTAACCAAGAAAACCGCTAAAGGTATTGTCAAAATCAATGGCGAAGACGTTGTTCAAAATTCCCCCATCAAAGCCAATGACATCATTACACTGGGCGCAGTTGAATTAGAACTCATAGATTCACAGTCTTTAACTTCTTCCCCCTCCCTACAAACGAAAGCAGCTCACATTTGGTCTTTGCATTCTAGTGCCAGCTGGTTAGAAAAAAATGACTTCGTTATTAACAAAACAACAACGATCGGTCGCGACCCCTCTTCCGATATATGTCTTACGCTCGACTACCTTTCCAGAAAGCACGTATCTCTTGAACCTAAAAACGGCAAACTTTTCATTGAGGACCTAAACTCCTCTAACGGAACTTTTGTTAACGGTCAAAGAATTGAAAAAGCTGAACTCAAACCCGGCGATAAAATAAAATTGGATCTGCTTACATTTGAAGTAAGAGGTCCTTCAGAAAAAACAGCAAGCGACCCACATCAAACCATTATGCGAACAGTACCGGCGGCTAAAGCCCCCACAAAACCGGCAAAACCATCAGCACAACCATCGGCAAAACCATCGGCAAAACCAACTCGTCCCGAATCAACATCTTCAAACAAAGCCTCTCAAGCTGCGAAAACCACTAACAGCCAAGCTAGACGAAAGCGCTTAGCCTCTGAAGGCAAGCAAGCCTGGATTTCGGGTGACAACCAATTAAAAGCTAAAGCAGAAAGGAAAAAGGGGAAAGGCGGGATAATATTTATGCTTATCACATTAATCGTTATTGCAGGCGGTTTAGCCTTCGTTTTGAGTCAGTAAGCCACTATCGATGAGCAAACTAAGCAGTAGTTTACTATTACTTAGTTTACTATTTCTTAGCTCACTTTTGTTGTAGCAGCTGAATGAGGCGAGTAAATGCCTGACTCAGCTCAGCCGCTACCAATTCATCATAATCCACCATAATCCACTTCTCATGCTTATCTGTAGGATGCGTCAACCAACAAACAATATGTTTACTTGAACATTCGAAACGTATAAAGGGATCGATACCATTCACCTCAAGCTTTTTAGCACTAAGCTGAGGAAAACCAGATTGATAATTTTTTTCCTGTAAGACAAGCATATTATCCTGAATAGAAACCTGAAACCTTACCCCTTGCTTTTCTGTTGCTTTTTTAAGTCGGGAACCAGTAAAAGGATGCGAACTTAACAAACTATTGATTTGCATAACCAAGGCTTGAATTGGACTATCCGTCAAATATAAAGCCTTTAACGACTGAACATAGGCATCCCTTTCTTTATTGACTAAAAGAGGCTCTTCAGAGCTGGCACCTGAAGAAGATTTATCGCCATCTGTGGTATCTGATTTTTTACCCAAGGTATTTTCTATAGTTGTAAGTAGGCGCAAAGCATCGTAGTAAAATGCGCCCGAAGGACCCACTTTGACAACATAATGTTCTAAAGAACGTTGAGCTTTTTCAAACCGTTCCTGTTTGAAATGCACCCAGCCATTGTAGAAAAAGAAAGGAACCGGCAAGTCTATTTGAAGGTCTGCCATTTTACTTAGGCTTTCATCAGCCAAAAGCCAGTCGCTATTCGAAACCGCTTCTTCAACAATTAACAGCAACCTGGCAGACTCATGTTCAGGAGGCAGGCTATTTGAGACAGAAGATGCGGCAAAACAAAAAAGTGAAATAAAAATCGCCCACCGCATGCAATTAAGCCTTATCTGAATTTTTCACGGAAAAGATTACGCACTTCAAATAATATAGTCAGACTATGAAGCACACACAAGTTTTGCTTCATCTAACATCGCCATCACAACTTTGTCAGACATCACTTTGTTATCGTTTTTAATATCATCATTGATAGAGGCGACGGTTATAAATGTATCAGTTTCCAAGTCACTAAATTCATGTAAAGTTGGAATAATACCCTCTATTATCTTGGAAGATATATCAACACTCTTGTTGAAATTAGTACAAGCTCCATGCGACTCCACTTTGATTATATCGTCATCAGCCTGGAACTCATTAACAGACAAGCTAGCCACTTTCTGATCAGCCAGCGTATGTAAAGGTGATGTTTTAATTGTTTCAGTAGATCTAAAGGGCTCAATATCCAAGGCCTGAGTTTCACTAAAAAACTCACCAATATATTCATTTAAAATAGACGTGGGCTTATTCTCTTTCGCTTCGACATTTACCTTGGAAACTTCAAGCCGTTTGTTGTCGAGATTACACTTTACAAGAGTACTTTCATCAGTCAAAACAGACGCGGTGTTTGCACGCTGCCGCTCAAAGGAGGGTATTCTAATGGACACTTTGAATGAACTGGATGGCGCAGAAAAAACTCTGGAATTTTTCCAAGCCTTATAAGATATATAAAGTTTATACAACATAATGCCCACGAGAGACATCATAATGAACTCTACAAAAAGAACGACCGTACTCATAAACATCATTTTCCCTATTACACCTTCTAGCTTGCTGTCTCCATTTGAAAAATAAAATAGAAGTTTGCCAAGAATGAGCCTGCCAAGAATGCTGTTATGGGAAAACATATAACCTAAAGCAAACTTAACATTGTTAATATTATTTTTTTTATAGCTGCTTGATACGAGTGATGACTGCATTATACCCAGCTTACTTTAACAAAAAGTGATCAATTGGTCATATAAAAAAACTAATTTTTATAATTTTTTTGGTTTTTATTTGATCAAATCAAAAAAGCGGCAAGACCTTGCATCCCTTCCCTGCCTGAAACAAGGACTAGATAATAGGTAAACCAAGCATAAGTATTTACATTACATATTATTTCAAGATATGGCCTGAATAGTGCTTGTCACTAGTTATAGTCAAACTTCTAACTAGAATAATTTGAGCATAACTATGAACATTTCAATTAACTCAATCAAGTTTAGCCTTGTATGTATCGCGTTATTAATTTTAAGCGCTTGTAATGGCGGCGGTGGGAGCAGTAGTTCAAACAATGCGGATAATTCTGCAGCCACAGCCAATACCCGGCCAATCGCCAACGCAGGCGCAGACCAGGTCGTCTCCGAAGGACAACTGGTCACACTCCTTGGCAACGCCAGTTATGATCCTGAAGGTGACAGTATTGTTTTTCAGTGGCGACAATTAAGCGGAACCGCCATTACTCTTAGTTCAGAGTCGGATGACACTCCCAGCTTTATAGCCCCTAATGGCAGCCAAACATTAACCTTTCAATTAGTCACTGATGACGGCTTGAATCTTTCCATTGCCGATACTGTCACGATTACAGTGACTAGCAGTAACGGACAAAATTCTGGTGGCGACTCTGAAACCCCAAATACTGGAAATGACTCAGGCAACACAAACTCAGGTGGATCAACTGGAAATACCGATAGTCCTGATGATAGTCCTGATGATAGCTCTGATGGCAGCTCTTCAGATGATAACCCTACAGACGGTTCGGGAGACACTAATACTGATGACTCAACAGGCAATCCAGATTCAGGAACTGAAACAAACGCTGAAGAAAATGACTCAGATAATACCGACAACGAGAACGAAACCGACCCTGTTCTAGAGAATACCGCCCCGACCGCGAATGCAGGACAAGATAATGCCTATGATGGCTTTTCTCTTGTTATTTTAGATGGCTCATTAAGTTCAGACCCTGAAAACGACACACTGACCTATAACTGGCAACAACTCTCAGGCTCCCCAATCACTCTCAACAACTCAAATATCGTGGCGCCAAATTTTGATGCACCCAATATCAATGACACACTTATATTTTCGCTTACCGTCAGTGACGCGGAATATAGCTCTGAAGTTGATGAGGTGAGTATTACCCTTCAGCAAATTAACACCCCACCTAACGCAAATGCTGGGGCTGATATAAACGTGTCTGGTTTAAGCTCTGCATCCCTTCAAGGATCACAAAGTTCAGACCCAGAAGGCGATAGTTTAAGTTTCGAATGGCAGCAATTAAGCGGCACTGCAGTTTCATTATCGGATACTCAAATCGCTAACCCGAGCTTTGAAGCCCCCAACGAAACCGGCACGCTCACATTTTCTTTAACAGTAAGTGATGCAGAGTTTAGCGCCACCGATACAGTTTCCGTCAACATCCAAGCAATCAACACGGCACCGACTGCCAACGCAGGTAATGATCAAACAGCCGAGGGCTTAACCGAAATATTCTTAGACGGCTCGTTAAGCAGCGACCCAGAAGGCAACGATCTTACTTACACATGGGAACAGCTTTCTGGGACCAGCGTTAGTTTAGCCAATAGTGACACTACAAACCCTAGCTTCATCGCCCCAAATGCCAATGACACCTTGTCATTTTCATTGGTTGTCAATGACGGGGAGTTAGACTCCCAAACAGATATTGTATTGATCACCATTCAGAAAATTAATACTGTGCCCGTAGCTCATGCAGGTGTTGACCGTTATGTAGGAAGCCTCTCGGTAGTGGCTTTAAATGGAACCATGAGTGACGATGCAGACGGTGACCCCATCACCTATTCCTGGACACAAGTCAGCGGCCCGAGCGTTGTATTAAGTGATATTCACGCACCTAAACCAATCTTCACAGCGGATACCGATGGACAACTCAGCTTCAGCCTCACGGTAAATGACGGCCAAAATGACTCTGAAGCCGACACCGTCAAAGTGGTGGTTGGCCCCATACCTGCAACCAATATTAAAGTTAACGGTACTGGCATCACCTGGGGCGGAAATTACCCAACCGGAAACAATCCAAGTTGCACAGGCGAAGCGATTGATCAGCAAGATTGTTCCTTAGGCAGAGAGATCACCCATAACGATGATTCTGACGGCCGAGTAGGTTTCAGTTTGGCGAAATTTGACGAAAATGGCGTCGATGTCGGAAACGATGCCAATGAATGGCAATGTGTTCAAGACAGCATTACGGGGCTAATGTGGGAAGTAAAATCTGGCGGAAATGGCATCATAGCTGATGAAGGTATTAACGATGCTGATGATCGATTTAGCTGGTACAACACTGACCCTGCAACCAATGGTGGCGGCCCAGGCCATCAAGATTTCCAAGGCGCCGTCTGCTCAGATTACGATGCAGAAGACCCACAGACACACTGCAATACCCAAGCATTTGTTGCACGCATGAATAAACGGGCATGGTGTGGTTTTGCTGACTGGCGCCTACCTAACCGCAAAGAACTCTTGAGCATTGTGGATTACGGTAATAGTCGCCCCATGATTGATGCTGATTACTTCCCTACAGTGGGTCAATTTATTTGGACGAGCAGTCCCTTAGCAATCGGCTCGGCCAGCGCCTGGGGGGTTAACTTTCATTACGGCAACTCTTTCAGCATAGATAAACGCAATGCACGACAAGTGAGATTAGTAAGAGGTGGCTATGAATAAATCAGTAATTAATTTAACACAACATACCTTTGCTTCAGCAGCTTTCTCAGGCTACTTAATCCTAGCCAGTTTCTCGAGCGAAGCCCAAAACTGTTTAAGTGAAACGATGGCAGAAACAACCCCAAGTACGCAGTTTGTGGTTCATGGTGATGGCACCATCACCGATACCAGCACGGCATTAATGTGGAAGCAATGCCTTGAAGGCTTAAGTGGAATTCAGTGCCAAAGCGGCATTATGAATGAAACAAATTGGGCAAACGCACTCGCCATCCCCAAAAACACCAACAATTCTGGTGGCTTTGCAGGCTATGCAGACTGGCGCTTACCAAACGTCGCTGAACTCGTATCTATTGTGGAAGAACAATGTTCGTCGCCGGCTATCAACGCCAGCGTATTTCCAAATACAGCGAACAAGTTCACCTGGACGGGCTCTCCCGATTACTATAATGACACCGCGTCCTGGAGTGTCGACTTTAATATCGGCGCAACGGGCTCCATTACCAGACAAACAAGTGGTACGGTCAACTATCCAGTTCGCTTAGTGAGAAGCGCTAATTAATAAACACTAATATCTCAAAATAAAAAAGGCTATTAAATCAGATTTAATAGCCTTTTGAATCAAGAAAAACTATTAGATTCTACGCTTCAGTCTCAGTAATAAAATACCTAAGCCAAGAAGCGCAAAGCTTGAAGGTTCAGAAACTGAAACACCCGAACCCTGACCATTACCTGATGCTGGCGAAAAGCTCACAACCAATGGATCTATGCTCGACTGCCCCAAATTAAAAGGATCACCCATTCCCGCATGCGTATAGGAGCTTCCATCGCTGCCATAATCTCTTGCATAAACGCTAACGACGTACCTTAAATCCATCGAGCTTGAGGCAGCCATTTCTCCGAGGTCGATATGATAGTCATGCTCACCCCAATTCAAACCGCCATCGCCTGGTCCATTAGATTCTTCAGAGGATATGCTGGCAAAATCCCCATAGTAAGTATAAGCGTAAGCAGCGCTTGCTGAGTCGGCCTGCATCAATGCACCGGTTTCCCATCGAACAATATCATTTAAAAATACTTGGGCACGTATCTCAAGATCAGCATAACTAAAAGCGACATCGTTAAAGCCAGCCTCTAAGCTACCACGATCAAAATGCAAATCTAACCAAGCATTTTGCGCTGTCGCTAATGAATTACTTACGACAGTTTCATAAGTAAAACTTGCGCTTGAGTGATAGTTATAGCCTTGCCCGCCAGCTCGCAAAGCAAAAGCCCCATCACTATCTCCACGAGAGCGCGCATACGGCCCCCACTCTCCTCCCCAAATATCTGCTTGGGTTGAGACTTCACTTGGTGAAACGCTGCTAGAATCTGTTTGAGTGTCTGTATAAGACTCTTGTGGGAAATCAACATAACTCGTTGAAGTGATCACTGCCGCTTGAGCACCAAAAGATACAGCAAAAATAGAAGTACCTAAAATACCTGAGAAAAGCTTCATAGTTTAATTCCTTATAACTACTTATACCGGCCTATTCCGGGGCCGCCAGCATAAAAAGCGGATCAGAGATTAGCAAGTTAAATCAGCTTGGAGATGACGATTTTTTGATGCAAATCTCAACACTCAACCCATTTAACTTTATTCATCTAAAACCTTCTGATCTCCTTCAATTATTTCTTCACTTTTAAGTGATAACAGACGCTAAAAAACAGCCTTATGAAATGACCGTAACTAAGGGCTCGGCACTAAGCGCTCGCCTGCTTTCAAACCAGAAACTATCTCGACCATGTCTCCTTCCAACAACATTCCGACCTTCACAAAACGCTTTTCAATAAACTGTTTAGCATTTTCTGCCTGCAAGACCCAAACAATATTCAACTGCCCCACATTTGCCACATACCTTTGCGGCACTAATATACGCTTACTC
The DNA here is from genome assembly GCA_041622015.1 of Oleiphilaceae bacterium. Classification (GTDB taxonomy): domain Bacteria; phylum Pseudomonadota; class Gammaproteobacteria; order Pseudomonadales; family Oleiphilaceae; genus PZPK01. The sequence continues at coordinate 5,036 of JBFJZQ010000036.1, read as the reverse complement.
TTACTAGCGGGAATCAGCAAGCGTGCATACATACCCGGCAGAAGACCTGAACTATCATTGATCTGGCTTTTCACCAGAAAGGTTCGTGATGCACTACTTCCTGAAGGCACCAATTCTTCAATTTCAGCAGTTAAAGCAAGCCCCTTGGAGGGAATATTCACTTGTAATTTTTGCCCAAGCTTTAGCTGCACCGCTCTTTCTTCTCGAACATGCGCCTCGACTCTCACTGAAGACGGGTTATACAAAGACAAAAGAGCCATACCCGGTTGTGCCATGCTGCCAGGTTCGGAAAAACGATCGACAATCAGTCCATCAAAGGGCGCCGTCACACTGGCATAATTCATAGCCGTTTTTGCTTCAACTAAGGCTTGTTGGGCACTTTTCTTCTGAGCCTGCAAACTTTTATAGTTTGCCTGTGCTGCCTCTAATGGCGCCAAGGCCAATAAACCACGTTTATTTAATTCTTGAGAGCGTTCGAGGGATTGCCAAGCTTCGTCCAAGCGCGCATCGATCGCTTTGATTTGAGAGCTTGCCTGAGCCACGCGAGATTTCAAATCTGAACTCTCAAGCACGACCAGCGTTTGGCTTTTCTTAACATAATCACCTGCTCTTACGTTTATCTGTTCAATACGCGCTAGAATTCGGGAAGAGATCACCGCGGTTTGCTTGGCTGCAATGCTCGCAGGAACCGGCTCTAACTGTTCATACTCGTGCTCGGTAACTTCATAATACGAGCTAGCGTCTGCTTGGTATGCCTTAGCAGGCATGAGCTGGGGTGCGACTTTGTTATCAAAACTACCCGCCATCCACGCGACCATCACACCGAGCACGACAATTGCGGATATAGGAAAAAACCATCTCATATTTAACACCTTCATACTCAACATGAACTTACCGAATTGGCCGAACCTGCATCAGGTTCATCAAAGACAAGAAAATACACCACGGGCACTAACACCAAGGTGAACAGGGTCGAGGCGATAATGCCGAACATAATCGCCAAGGCTAAACCACTAAATACCGGATCAAGAATAATCACCATATTGCCTAACATCGTGGTGCCCGCTGTGAGTAAAACGGGTCGCATTCTGACTGCGCCGGCTAAGATCAATGCCTCCTTGATATCCGCGCCTTTCTCTCGGGCTTGGGTAATAAATTCCACCAAGATTAATGAATTTCTCACCACGATGCCTGCCAAGGCAATCATGCCGATCATCGCAGTCGCCGTGAACAAAACCGGATCGGGTGCTCCGGCGACTTCACGTTCACCAACTAAGTTCAAGAGTGCAAAACCCGGCATAATGCCGATTACCGTTAAGGGGATCGCCGACATAATAATTAACGACAAACGCGTCGAATTTGTCTGAAACTTGAGCACAAAAAAGATACCAACCAGCGCGAACATAAAGGCCAAACCCATATCTCTGAAGACATCAATCGTGATTAACCACTCTCCTTCGCCCCCCCAATTTAACGCAATATCAGCGGGTAAACTCCATGTATCTCCGGGCTTATGTCCGAGAAAAATGTCGATAAAGTTACGGTCCTGCCAAGCTGAGATTTGAGTGTCGCCCTCAGCCGTCTTAAACCCTTCTGACCTCAAATCTGTCCCGACATCGGCAATAATTTCCGCCGGCGTACGGCCGGATAACTCAGCCGTAACATAGACCACGGGCTTTAAGTCTTTATGCTGAATCACTGTATCAGATTCCAAATACTGAAACTCACCCAGCTCCCCTAAAGACACCAAGGGTTGCGGCACTGTATCCAAACCATTTTGGCTACTCGCCTTCACGACACCCGCTCTTCCTTTTACTTGAAGTCGCTCAAGATCGGCTATTGAGCTTCGTTCCGCCAAAGGTAATTCGAGCATAATAGACAACGGCTGCGCTTCTCTTTCGTTATGAAAGATTCCTGCTGAAATCCCTTTTGTCAGCAACAGCACCGTCTGATTAATATCTTGCGTTGAAATGCCTGATAAGGCCGCTTTCGTTTTATCCACGATAAAGCGAACTCGGGTTTGCGGACTATCGATACTGATATCAACTTCATCTACAAAGGCCTCCCTCTCCAAACGACCCTTTACCGTTTCCGCTGCCGATTGAAGTGTTTCGTAATCACTTAGTTTAGTTCCACTAATTTCAGCCACTAAAGTACTCAGCACCGGTGGGCCTGGTGGCACTTCAACCACTTTTATTTTTAACTTGGGCACCGCTAATTGTTGTTCTGCAAACGCCTGTAAATGAGCACGCATTCTTAACACCACAGCGTGCGATTGGTGCTCGCGCTGAGTTTTGTCTATCAAGGTCACGCGTAAATCAGCTTGATAAGGCGCTTTACGCTGGTAGTAATGGCGTACCATGCCATTGAAATCGATGGGAGAAGGCTCACCGACAAAACTGGCAATCGCTTGAACTTCTGAAAAATGCACCAGCTCTTGAGAAATTCGCTTGGCGATAGAGGCCGTTTGTTCCAAGGTAGCTGATTCGGGCATATCGATAATGACCTGCACTTCGTTTTTATTATCGAAGGGCAAAAGTTTAAGCGGCACCCAGCGCATCATCGGCAACATCGCCGTTGCCATAAATAACACCAAGACAGACCAAAGCAGCAGCTTTGATTTTTGACGGCTTTCAAATAACGGTGTTAACAGTTTCTGATAAAAACCATATAAAGCTGAACTTTCATCAGCGCCCGCCTCATCCTTACTCGTTGAACTCCCTACATCAGTCTTTAATATTTTCTTCGCTAACCAGGGCGTAACAAGAAACGCGACCAAGGTGCTAACAGCCACACTAATGGGCACATTGAAGGCCATTGGCGCCATATAAGGCCCCATCATTCCGGTAATATAAGCCAATGGTATGAAAGCCAGAATAATGGTGATGGTTGACATAATCAGCGGAATTTTAATTTCGGACACTGCCGCCAGTATTTTAGACACGGCATCTTGCGCCGGTTCAGCACAGCGTTTTTTTAGAAAGCGTTGAATGTTATCGACACCGGTAATCGGGTCATCGACCAGCAAGCCTAAGGAAAGAATTAAGGCAAACAAGGTCACCCGATTAATGGTGTAGCCAAAAGCCATATCCAAAGCCAAGGTCACGCCATAACTGATAGGAACCGCGATACCGACCACGACGGCGGGTCGCCAGCCTAAAAATACCCCAATAAAAACCACCACCGTAAATACCGCAAAGAGCAAACTATTGGTTAAGTTATCGACTTTTTCATTGGCCGTTTGGCCATAGTCTCGCAAGGTTTCGATGTGAATATTGTCTGGTAGAAGTGTGCTTTTGAGTTCTGCCATCATGGCGTGCACATCGTGCGCAACGGTCACCGCATTACTTCCCGACTTTTTAGCAATGCTCAAGACCACCATCGGATAACTGCCATTTTCAGCACTCTGTTGTTCATTGGGAGCGCTTTTCATAAACGGATGCGCGTCTGAAAAGTCTACCCAGGTATAACTATCGGCTTCTTTGGGCGCGTCTAGAATCTCTGCGACATCTTGCAAGAACACCGGCACACCATCGACAACATTAATCACCAACTGACGCAATTCACTTAGATCGCGCAGCACATCGCCTGACTCTAACAGCACCGACTCTTGAGATAAGCTCCAATGACCTGCTTGTTGAAGAAGATTAGACACTTTCAAGGCATATAACACATCCATGGGCGTACTTTGTCGTGCCGCTAAACTTTCTGGCTTGAGCATCACCCGAATGCTTCGTTGCCGCCCCCCGACCACCTTGATTTCGCTGGTATCAGGAATCGTTTGCAGGTAATTAGCGAACTCGTCGGCAACGCGTTTTAATTGGTAATCACTCACCAACGGCGCACTTAAGTCTGACCAGAGTGCCAGCATCAAGATCGGCACATCATCCACTTCTATCGGGTTGACCTGCCACGATGTGACGCCCGCCGGAATATTCGACTGATTCGAATACAGCTTGTTATAAGTATTCAGAATGGCATCTTCACGGTCTTCGCCGACAAAGAAGCGCAAAGTCACTTGGCTTTGCCCTGTCATTGAACTGGAGTAAACGTGCTCAACACCCGGAATTTGAGACAATAACTTTTCCAGAGGATAGGTCACGTGTCGCTCAACTTGCTTGGCCGACATACTGGGTGCTTGCACCGCAATATCGATCATCGGCACAACTATTTGAGGTTCTTCTTCTCGCGGAGTGAAATTTAAAGCCAAAGCACCCAGCGCAAGTGACACGATGATAATCAGAATCGGTAAACCACCGGAGATGCTATAAGCCACTATCTGGTCGAGAAATGATTGCTGATTCGAGTTCTGTTCAGTCATTTTGGGGCTCACAAAAAACCTGATAAAGGCTTTGGATTACAGAGATGACGCGTGGGTCCGCCAACTGATAGTAAATAGACTGAGACTCTCGACGGGTCGACACAAAACCGACAGCGCGCAACTTGGCTAAATGCTGCGATAAAGCAGACTGTGATAAAGGCACGCGCTGATTTAATTCACCGACCGATAATTCACCTTCGCTCAACACACACAGAATCATTAAGCGCTTACTATTTGCCAGCTGCTTTAAAAAACTTTCTGCTTCGGCGGAACGAGACAGCATATCGCCTAACTCAATTTTCATAGTTCATTCTTTTCCGGGACTTGAGACCTAAAGTGAAGGAATATTAATTAGTATTTACTAAATTAGCAATTACTAATATTATTAACCTCACTTTAACTTATCAACGCAGGAGCAAATTCATGAGCCAGACACTGAAAACCATTCCAGAGTTAGTCGCAGAGATTCGTAGCACTATGCGCTGTCTAAGCGCACAAGAAGCCAAAGCAGAACTAACTGATAATCAGGGCTTATTGATTGATGTACGAGAGCTCGCCGAAGTTGCAGAAAAACCTGTGCTTGGCTCAACGAATATACCGAGAGGTGTACTTGAAATGAAAATGCTTGAGCTGCATCCTGAGCCTAATATGCCGCTATATATTCATTGCGCAACAGGTGCCAGAGCAACCTTGGCTGCTGAGCAATTAAAACGGC